>JBEBTM010000244.1:0-6775 GCA_040393745.1 Thermogutta terrifontis
CGCGAAAGTGGTCGATATCGGCTCGGCGTTTCTGATTGAAAGCCGTCCGACGGTCCGACCGTTCACGTTGGCTTATGCGGCACCGGAAGTACTTGAAGGCAAGGAAATTACGCCTCGAAGCGATCTGGCCAGCCTGGGATATGTGCTGATCGAAATGCTTTCAGGTCGGCGTCTTTTCACGGCCGAATCGGAGTTCAAGGGGCTCGAAGGGCGGTTACTTTTGGCGAGCCAGTTGCACCGTGTTTTACCCAAGGGCGTGGCGAACAGCGACAAGCTGATGAACTTCTGTAAGAGCCTGATCGCTCCGGATCCGAACAAGCGGTTCGAAAACGGCGAAGCGGCCGATTTGGTGACCGACGGTGCCGCCGAGTTTTTGCGGCAATTGGTGAAGAGCGACCTGTCCTGTGAGGCGGAACCGGAAATCCGCAACTGGCTCGACGACCTGGAAGATTTCAAAAGCGCCGGAAACGGAACCACCGTCTAGTGGCGGATTTGGTTTGGTACTCCCGTCATCCCCGCCCTCGACTCAGATCAAGGGGCGGGGACGACGAAGTTATTTTGTTTTACCGTTCCTCATTGCGGTTCGGGAATCAAGGGCAGTAAAACGATTCCGTAGAACGTCAACAGCGGGCTCGTGTAGGGACGGCAATCCAAGTTCCAAACGAGCCGGTCGCCTTCCGGCTTCGGGATCATGGTCCGATAAAGACCGCGAACCCATTCGCCGATAAAGGAAGACAAACCGCTCGGCAGTTCACCTTCGTCCACGGCGGTCTTGAGAATGGTCGCGTAAAACTCGCCGAGGAAGTCGCAGAATTCGAGTAGGATTCCGTGCAGTTTCGCGGCCGATTCCTCGTCTTTCGCCTGAAAAACGACATCGTAACGCAATGTCTTCAGGTCGGAGCCGAAGGAAGCCCACTCGATTTCCCGGCTCATTTTCAGGATGAAATCATAATATCGCTTCATCAGGTCTTCTTGAATTTCGGCAAACTCGCTGTTAACGTTCATCGAAAACCGGAGTAGTTCGGCCATGCCCTCGTTATAGAAAAAGAGTCCTTCCATCGTTTGAGACGGGTCGGCGTTCCAAGCCTTTTTCAGCAGCGCTTCCGCATCGGTTTTTTGTTCCCGAAACAAAAGCTTGACCTTCTCGTCATCCATTTCCTCGTATTCTTCGGCGTACATGTTTTTCGAGGTCTTTCCGAATCGCATGGAAATCACGAAGAGATCGAAGCCGGCATACTCGGCGGGGAAAATCCGCTCGTCCGCGTCCGGGAGCGAGGCGATCATGTCCCGAAGAGCATCCCGCTCCTTTTCGTTTCTTCCGGCCGTGGGAACCGCGAGACAAAACGTCATGAGAACCGGCGACATTTCACGGTCGTCGGCATCGCCGCCGGTTCGTTCTTTCTTTTCAACCATGAGCAGGAACAGACCTTCCCGCACATTACACTGTTTTCGCACTTTATCGAGGTGGCCCGTGATTCGATGACCGATGACGCGGAGAACCTTTTCCGCTTCAGGCACGACTCGCTGGAGCGAATTGTCGTCGAAGCCGAGATGGCCGAAGGTCTTGCCCAGGTCGGCGATGACGGTTTCGCCCAAGGATTCCAGCCCGCCATCGGCCAGGTTGACGTGGAACGCCATGACGGTCGACTCGGTGAGCAAGGGCGCGATTTCCTTCGCCGTGAGCTTCGTCGATTCGGCCCGAAGCGAAACCGGGGCGATCAGCATCGCACAAAAGATCAAAAGGGAATATGTGTGTTTCATGGTATATGTCAGGGGTTGGTGTTTTTTGGGGTTCTATTCCTCTTCCTCGATTTCGATTTCCATTGGGAGCTCCCGGACCGTGCTGCGGGTGCCAATGGCGAAACCGGCGCCGAAGAGCACGCCCACGCCGACGAAAACCGATTGTTCCACGGTGAGTGTTTCCGGATCGATTTGGTATTTCCAGATGAGCCGATCGCCTTCCTGTTTCGGCAGCAACATCCTCATGCCGCCTCGAGCCATTTCGGCCATCAGGGAAAAATACTCCGGCGGCAGGTCGATCCCGGAGCTTTCGTCCATGGTCGTCGCCAACTTCATGAAGGTATGGATGGCCGTGGTGCCCAGATCGATCAAGCCTTCCAAGGACATCGCAATTTGCCGGGCCGATGAACGATTGTTCGCCTGCAATACGATGTTGAAGCCCGGCTGCATGGGATCGATTTCGCAGAGAATCCATTTCGTTTTCAGGGCCATATACCCGGCGGCGTTGAGCACCGGGGCCATTTCCTCGGAATCTTCCTGCATGCTTTTCAGCCATCGCTGAATTCCCTTGCCCGGCAGCGCGACGGCCCAGGCGCTCCGGCCGTCCCAGTCGTTCAGCGCTTCCAGCAGTTCGGGCCGCTCTTTGGCAGTGAAATCGTCCAGATATTCCGTGAGAGCCGCCCGATCTTCGTCCGTGGCTTCCATGTCCCCGGTGAAGCAGCCGACGATATAATCACCGCGATCGGCGTAGAATAACGGTATGTCGCTCTCTTCCTCCATCACCTCCTCTTTTTCCTCTTTCGACAAACCGGCCGCGGGAAGCACGGCAAGAACGGTGTGAGCCTCGTCTTCCAGGGAAAGAACGAAATAGAACCGCTCCACGTCGGGCGATTTTTCCATTTCGTCCCGTAGCGTTTGGAGCATCTCCCGGATCAGGGGTTCCCCTTCGGCCATGGTTCGCCGGACGGAATCGTCGTCGAAGGCAAAAACCGTCATGGAACGTTTCATGTATTCCAGGATTCGGCTTTCGAGCTTGTCGATATCAAAGACCGAAGGGCCGAACCCGGCGACCAGGACGGTATGTTCATTGACGAACGGGGCAATCTCCTCGGCCATTTTTGCCGACTCATTGGCCACAAGCCAACCGGCGAGAAGGGAGAACAGGCAAGCGAAGCACATCCAGCGTTTCATGGGATTCTCCAGAAGGGGTTGATGACGGAAAAGTCGTGACGCTCCATTTTGCGAGATTCGGTCGCAAAAGTCAAGCATGGAAGCGGTTTTGATTGAAACATCGCGCGGAAACCGTTATAATCTGCGATGTTCTATTCGATTCACCATTATTTCCAGGGAAACAAGCTTGAGTATGAATTTCGGAATCATGGGTTGCGGTCTGATGGCAGGGTTTCAGGAAAAACCCTTCGAAGCGGCCGGTGGGAAATTGATCGCCTGTTTTGACCGGGTTCCCCAGGCGGCGGATCGGCTCGCGGGGCAATACACCGGCTGCCGGGCCTATCACGATTTGCAGGAATTCCTGGCAAACGGCGAGATTGAAATCGTGACCATCGGCACCCCCAGCGGGGCGCACATCGAACCGGCCCTTGCGGCCGCCCGGGCGGGAAAGCACATCATCGTGGAAAAACCGCTGGAAATTACGCTTGAGCGCTGCGACCAAATCATTGCCGCCTGCAAAGCGAACAAGGTCAAACTCGCCACGGTCTTTCACAGCCGGTTCCATGATTCATCGCTGCAGATCAAGGCCGCGATGGAATCGGGCCGATTCGGACGTCTCTCGCTCGGCGATGCCATTGTAAAATGGTACCGCACACAGGAGTATTACGACAGCGGCGCCTGGCGGGGAACCTGGGAGCTCGACGGCGGCGGCGCTTTGATGAACCAGGCGATTCATACCATCGATCTGCTCACCTGGCTCATGGGGCCCGTGGTGGAAATCTCGGCCCACTTCGCGCTGCTGGCCCACGAACGAATTGCCGTGGAAGATACGGCCTGTGCGACGCTCAAGTTTGCCAACGGGGCGCTGGGAACCATCGTCGGGACCACGGCGTCGTTCCCCGGTTATTTGAAACGAGTCGAAATCAGCGGCTCGAAGGGTTCGGCCGTTTTGGAAGAGGAAGATATTGTCAAATGGGACTTTGCCGAAGATTCACCGGCGGACATCGCCGTGAAAGAAGCGATGGCCAACCGTCATTCCAGCGGTGGCGGCGCGGCCGACCCCGCGGCGATCGGATTCATGGGCCACGCCAAACTGTTCGCAAATATGATTGCGGCCATCGACGGCAAGGAAGAACTGGTCGTCGACGGTGAAGAAGGCCGCCGGAGCGTGGAAATCATTCTAGGAATTTACCAAGCCGCCGAATCGGGCCAAACGGTGAAACTACCCCTGGCAAAAGACCCGGAACTGTCTGTGAGAAAAACCGGAATGGCGCAGGGATAAGTAACAGTAAAATAATAAACTCGTCATTCCTGCCATTTCGGGAATGACGAGTATTATCCCGCCTGTTACGGCTGAGCGGCATAATCTTTCAAGTCGATTTCCAAAGTCGCCCCCGTTCGGGCTTGGACGTCGACTTCCAGTTTCGTCAGCGATAGCAGTGAAAGCTGCTTGGGAATCAGGCGGTATTTGTCCATGTCCGCTTCGAGTTTCTTCTCGTACTCGGCTTGCTGGCTGCTTGACAGACGCGTAATTTCCTCGGCGGTCAACTCGCCCGGTACCGTGAAATGCTTGTCCAAAGTGATCTTGCATTTTCCCACGGGAGCTCCGGCGGTGGAATACTCTCCCCAGGTGGAACGGATTTTCGCCACGCCGCCGGCGTTGGTTCTTCACCCGATGGAAAGGGCTCCGTTGCCGGTTTCCCGATAGAGGAAAACATCGACCCCGGCCATGGGAACGCCGTTCTCCAGGACGGTTATGCTGCACGGCGCCGTATTGGGCATGCTTTCCGGACGCCTGGGACCGCAGCCGATGATTCCGGATACGAGAAGAAGACAAATCAGTACGGAATATTTTTTCATCATTGATCCTTCATGAACATTGGAATGGTATTTTCAGTGTACAAATACTACAGTGAATCGCTTTCACCTCCATTTGCGCTTCCCATGGCGCCCCAGACACCGTAGCCTGAGGGGCCGGATTTGACACCGGCTTCGTCTGTCCCCACGTCGATGGTCTCCGAGATGAACCGGACCGAACCGTCGGCCAGGGCCATCACAACGCCACCTTTGTGGTTGCTCGTCGGTGTAAAAATACCGATGTCACGATTGGTTCGGTACTGACAAGCCGGTCCGTTGGGTGAAATGACCGTATGAAAGCCCGTGTGCATGTAATGTCCATCGGCGTAAATCCAGCCAAGATATCCCCAGTAATTCGTCAAACTGGAAGGACCACCGGACGGAGCGGGAAATTTGTACTCGGAGCCGTTGCGAGAATCGACACACTGTGACCGAAGCTTGACCGAAGCCGCGGCGTTCGAACCGTCCCACATGCCGCCGACATTATAACCGTTCAGGCCGCCTTCGATGACCCGGAGAGCTCCTTCCCGCGTGGAACCCATGGCCCGCTCGGAAAACAGGGCGGTGTTGCTGGTTCCGTCGGAAATCCAGGCAAAGTCGCGCCATGTTCGATAGCCGAAGCAGCCTCTTTTCCAACTGATGTTTACATAACTCGCACTTCCTTCCGGATTTGAGGTCCTGGCCAAGTCCGTATCGAAGGAGTGGGGAGAATCCCCAATGCACATGCGATAGTTTGTATGTCCTGTCAGTCGGCCGTCGGTCGACCATGTTCTTCCGGGGCCCGTGTTCGGATCGGAAGGGCAAAGAAAGGCGTCGACAATCGTTCGCGGGGGCTCGTTGTCGCCCATGGCCGTTGCATCGGCGCAGCTTGTCAGGACTTCGCTACGATAACGTTCGAAAAGTGCCCCCTGTTCCATGAACGGGAGAAGCGAAACGAAACCGCTCCAGCGGTCGGCCTTGTAAGTCGAAGTCGGCCCGCCGAAAACCTGACCCGCCGCGGAAACGAACGACTGGTGAACATCGTGGTAATTATGGCAGGCCAGCGCGAGTTGCTTCATTTTATTCGAGCACGACATCCGCCGCGCCGCCTCGCGCGCCGCCTGTACGGCCGGAAGCAGCAAGGCGATCAATACGCCGATAATGGCGATGACGACTAAAAGTTCGACTAAAGTAAATGCGTTTTTTCTCATGAGTACCCTTTCGTTTTATGAATGGTTAAAAGGTGCGTTGATCGTGAAGTATATCGAATACAATGACGGAGTTCGTATCAAGGTTCATAAAGCAGCTTGGTCGAGAAAATTTCATCGAACGTAAAAAAGCGGTCTTCGATGCGAATTTGTTCCACGGCCCCATTCAAAGGCATATATCCATGTGGCAGCCAGTTTCCGACATCAAGGTCGTCCAGATTCAATGCCGGCAGCGGCGGCAACACCCGGACCATGACGGGAGCTTTGTCCATGTAAACGGACAGACTCTGTCGAGTCGTATCCACCGAGAGAACAAGCTGAACCCACTTACCGAGTTGGTCTTCCGTGAAAACCACGGGCGATTCGAAGGTCATTGCGCCACGGTCGTCACTCGAACGAATTCCGACCAGAATCGAACCCCGCTGAGATACATGCCAGAGGAGTCCGCCCCGCTTCGAACCTTCGCTCATTAAAATCGGATTCAACGTGTCGTTCAGCTTGTCGATCTTGACATGCATGGCGATCGTCACGGCGTTCTTTTTTCCAAGCGATTTCAATCGCAACCGGTCACCGGACCCGGAAAACTGAAACGATTTTTGGCGAGCTTTGCCGTCAAGCACGGTCTTTCCTTCCTGCAGGACGACGCCGCTCCTGTTTTCGTGTGTAAAATCGACGGAGAGCAGGGTTCGCGGTTCGGCCGAAGGAACTTTGACCGGCCGATCCCGGAAGAACTCGAAGCTTCTTCGCTTCATTTCGTCACCGGAGACAAACCGCTCGGGCTCGGTCGATAGGAGTCGGAACGGTTCGCCGATCTCGAAAAC
>JBEBTM010000245.1:0-6750 GCA_040393745.1 Thermogutta terrifontis
GAGCGCCCAAGCCGTCTGCGACGCGGTGGGAGTTCCTCGGCCTTTGGTGAGCGGGTCCGCATAGGAATCCGGCGATTCACCCCAGCCGCCACTCGGATGCTGGTGAGCCAAAAGCCAGTTTGCCCCATTCACAATAGCCGGGTCGTTTGTCGGAACACCCACGGCAGTCAAACCCGTCAGCGCCTGCCACGTTCCATAGATGTAATTCACGCCCCAGCGACCGAACCAGCTTCCGTCGGCCTTCTGTTCCTTCTTCATATAAGCGACGACCCGGTCGATTTCGGGATTTTGGCCTACCCGGAATCCTAGTCGCCCCAATGATTCCATGACCCGGCCCGTCAGGTCCGGCGTGCTTGGGTCGATCATCGCGTTGTGATCCGCAAAGGGAACCTTGCAAAGGAGTTCCCGGTTGTTGTCCCGGTCGAAGGCGGCCCAACCGCCGCTTTTGCATTGCATCGCCAAAAGCCAGCGGAGACCGCTTTCCAAAGCCGCCGTGGTGTCGGCCACGCCAAGGGCGCTTTGTTTGGCGTCTCCGAGCGAATCGGCCACTTCGCCGACCATGAGCCGAAGATCCGGCGGCAAGATGCCCGAAGCATTATCTGGGATGCCATCGGATTTTTCCTCGTGCTCGCGCAACGTCAATTTCGCAGAAGGTTTACTGCGATTTGGAACCTCGGACACGGCCGTTCGGGCTTCGTCGAAACGTCCGGCAAGCACCATCAGCGCCATGGCCGTGTCGTCGCAGTCGGGATAGAAATGGTTGTTGAACTCGAAACACCACCCGCCGGGTTCGACTTTGACCGTTTCCGCCCAGTCGCCCTTTTCTTTGATATGTCGGGAGCGAACCCATTGGACGCCCTTACGCACGGCCGGATGCGCCGCAGTAAGTCCTCCGAGCATTAGGGCTTTCAGCGTAAGCGATGTATCCCAGACCGGCGACTTACATGGTTGGAGTCGGGCACTGCCACGTTGTTCGTCCCAGATGACGAGATCGAAAAACTGCTTCCGGCAATATTGGACTTCCGACGAATCATCACCGTAGCCAAGTGTTTTCAAGGCGATCCAAGTCCAAACGATCGGCGGTTGAATCGCACCGGGGCCATCGCTCTTTTCACAGTGCCTAAGTGTCCAATCGAGAGCCGTCTTAATGGCTCGTTTGCGGAAGGGCGTGAGGCCGATCCGTCGGCAAAATTTCATGGCACCGTCAGCCAGACGGAAAAAGCGGTCCCAGGAAAACGGGTTTCTCGTGTATTTCTTACCGGGCGCGACCAGGGGGCCCCATTGGCTCGGGTCCTTGATGAAAATTTCCTTAATCCCTTTTTCCGGCGGTAGTTCCTTCACGGGCGCCAAAGCCGAAACAATGGACAATGGCACGAAAATCGGCCGGGACCAACTGCTCATGGCATAAATATTGATGGGAAACCATTTCGGCAGAAACATCATCTGCGGCGGTACGGCAGGACAGACACTGTGAGGGATTTGACCGAGAATGGCAAGATAAAACCGCGTGAAGCTATTGACACCGTCGACCCCACCGAGTTCGCGGGCACGAATCCGAGCCTTTTGCATGTAATCCGCCGCAGGATCGTGTCCCATGATTTTCAGGGCGAAATACGCTTTAACGGTGTTGCAGACATCGGATTTCGCTCCGGTGTACTGACCCCATCCACCGTCTTCAAGTTGCGTATCCAAAAGATGTTGCGCACAACCCCGGGCCAAGTCGCAATCCTCTTCGTCAAGGAACGCCAGGAGCATGATCGCTTCGCTTTGGAGCAGGGCGTCGCCTTCAAGTTCAGCAACCCAATAGCCGTCGGGGTGTTGGTGGTTGAAGAAAAACTGCCGCGTTGATGAAATCGCCCGACGAAGCTCCTGGGAAATGACTTCATCGACCGTGGGGTCAGGAACCGATTGGAGCGGGACATTTCGGGACAGGGGCTCCGTGGTCTCGTCGGTACGATTCATGTTATAGAGGTACGGGTCCATGATTTTACCTTCCGTGGCTCTTGGCATTTTTTGGGGGGAACGGCTCCGCCGCGATTGACTTCAATCATCGGGTATTATATGCCAAACGTCGAGAAGGAACAACCCGAATTTTCGTTGAAATCGGTGCGATCCACGTTTGGTTTTGGAGTCTTAATTTAATGCATATCCGACTCAGGTTTCTCTAAACTCTTTGTCTTGTGATGGTCGATAGTCAGGAAGACACCGTCTCATAGGCGGTCGTATAGACATTCTACAGGCGATGCATTTTGCCTAAAGTTACGTCACGAAGACAAGGAAGTCTCCCAATGGCTCACAAGAAACTCTGGCTCGCGTCCTTATTCATCCTCGGAATGATTGTTCTGTTGGGACCGCCGAAGCTCTTCGCTCAGACAAGCTGGACGTACCATATTGGAAGCGGTACACAGACTTCCGGAACCGCTATAGGTAATAACGTTTATTATGATACATTGGAAGAATTACGTCAGGCCACGGCGGTTCCCGTGTACGATTACAACTCATATCAATATTTCTATTATCATCTTTTCAATAACGATACCGTTATTATGTACGGCGATGACAGCTCGCTGACAGACGAATTGGGCATTGCCGACAACGCCAATGTGACGGTTCGTTCCAATGACACGGCAATAAGACGGAATATTGCGATCCGACCGGGTGTCTATGCTCGATTCTTCAACATGAACCGCACATCGAATCTGGGATCGACCTTGGATATCCAAAGTATTGCCATGTCCGGCGGTAAGGAAATCAACGAAACAGGTGGTGGGGCGGTTCATGCTTGGTGGCACAATAATCTCTACCTGAACAATGTTCAATTTGTCGGCAATTACTCGGCCGGTTGGAATTACGTTTTCGGTGAACCTGCCGGTGGTGGCGCTATTTTCTATTGGGATGCCCTGAACTGCGAAATTGTAGACACCGACTTCATCAACAACTCGACACGATGGTACGGCGGGGCCATTTACATCAACGCCTCAATGTCCATGCAAAGCGATGTGACCAATATCACGCTACGGGTCACGGAAAACGCCACAGTCGTCGACGGTATTCCCACGGCAACATTCAGGGGCAACCGGGACAGGGTTTCTGCCGACAGCTGGGGAAACGTAATCCCTGGTTCCGGAACAGCCAACTCAATCGACTTTACCGGGGCAGCCGGAAATACGGTCAATTTCCTTATTGATACCGCCGACGGTACTCTGCTTGACATGCAGGATCCGTTCCGCACCAACGCGCCGTCCACCACGGGTACATGGAATCCGGTTGAGGACGGGTACACGGTCAACCTGACCAAAACCGGCAAAGGGACATGGAAGCTTGGTGGGACATCGACCATTGACGGATCATCCGGTACGACCATCCTGATTCGGCAGGGAACCATGGAATTCCGTAGGTATGCTCAGCTGAATGCCGTCGGTACCAACGACACATTCATCGTTGCCCGTGACGCCGAGGTTTATATCAACGGTAACAACCAGATAACAGGAACGACCGTCACGTTTGCCGCCGGATCCATTTTGACTTTCAATATGGATTACTATCAAGGTCCCGGCGTTGCGAAAACCGATTCCATGCTCCATCTTGACGGTGACAACCTGACGGTCGTCGGGACACGGATCAACGCTGTCAATCTTCTCCCCGAAGGCAACCCGGACCGCTACGGCGATTACGTTTTGATTCAAGGCGGTTCCGACTTGGACGCCGGAAACTTCGACCTTTGGATCGACGGTCGGAATATCGACGTGAGCGGCAATTCCAGCGACCGATTCGGGTTCGTGCTGAGCAACCGGATCGACGCCACGAAACTGGTTCTCACCGTCGCTGAGATTCAAAACACGGTTCTTGAGTGGAACAACCACGATGGGACCAGCGTCTGGTCTCTCTCCACGGCCACGGGCAAAAACTGGGCTCTGCCTTATTTTTCGGATCCGGCTCGAACCGTCGACGCCTTCATTCACGGTGACACGGTTGTTTTCAACTCCTCGGGAACCAATTCGATTCAACTCACCGCCACGATGACCGTCGGTGGTAACGACGCCACGACAAACGGCGGTCCCGACTACACGAATTACGCCGTCAACGGCACCGGCTACAATGTCGGCATGCACGTCACCGGCGACGGTAACTGGACATTCACCGGCGGCTCGATCAACTCCTACGATTCCGTGGTCCTCTTCGAAGGCAGCGGTTCGGCCAATTTTCGCAACACGAACGCAAACACCTTCGTCGACGCAAACGGCGTGAGCCTGGTCCACGCCGGTTCGGGAACCGTCAGCGTCGTCCGGGCCAACCAACTCGGGGCGGGTGATGTCGTCTTCGAAGCGATCAACGGCGCGGGCGCGGGGGACGTGAGCACGTTGCACTTCTCCGGTACCGCGGCGACAAACGTTACAAAAACATTTACGGCCCATACGGGGGCCGACGCGCAAATCACGGTTGATGCCGGAAAACGCGTCACCTTTACCGGTGAAAACGGCGTCGTCTTCACGGCCGACAATGGCAAGATCGCCCTGATCGGCAACGCCACCGATACCGGCTCGAAACAGTTCGTCGTCCAGAACAATCATCCTACCGTGTCCGGTCGGGCTGTTTCCGTTACGGGAACCGGCGAATTCGAAGCGAATCACGTCCTGTTCACCGGCAACTCCGACGGCGGCACCGGAGGCGGCGGGGCCATCCATCTCCTCGGTTCGAACGCCACGGCGACAGTTCGCAACTCTATTTTTCAAGGCAACTCGGCCGAGCGGGGCGGCGCGATTTACGCCGAAAACGCAACCGTGACCGTGGAAAATTCGACGTTTTTGAATAATACCCAAGGAGATGTTCCCGGCGGTGGCGGCGGGGCCATTGAAATGTCCGGCGGCATATTGAACTTGAATGCCACGGCCGGAAAGACGACCTTGTTCCAGGGTAACACGAGCACGGACACATCCGTAGCCAAGGCTAATTCCGTCCACTTGAACGCCGGCACATCGGCCGTTGAGATGAACGTCAATACCGCGGCCGGTGGCGTTGTCGACATGCGTGATCCCTTCACCTCCACCAGTAATATCGGTGCCGTCGAGATCACCAAGACCGGCGTAGGAACCTGGAAACTCGCAGGCGACAACGTGATCGGGGGCACGAACACCGGCAACCGTTTCCGGCTCGACGAAGGCTCCGTTTATCTGTACGGAACTTCCGATGCCGCCGCGAACGTCGCCACGGGGAATATCCAACTCATCGGTGGTTCCTTTACCGTCGGAGTCGATGGCGCGCTCGTCGCCGGCGGCGGCAATGTCGTGACGGTCGACAACTTCGAAATGATTTCCGGCGCCACGCTCGGGTTCAATCTCCAGGGATACGATCACGACTTGCCGGAAACACACCTTGTCGTAACGACGACGGGAGGCGCCGGATCGTTCAACGCCAACGGCTGGAACTTGGACATCGACATGACTGCCCTGAACTGGGATGATCGAATCGGAACTTACGATCTGGTCCGATTCGACGACCAGGACGTGAACACGACCAATATGACGCTCACCTACAAAGGTACCGACGTCGCCCTGCTCCGCGACCCCTTTGGAAGGCTCCAGGTGACTTCTTCGAACGGCGGCGTCAACGACGACACGCTGCAGGTCGTCATCAGCGAAGACTTGCGAAACGGCCTCACGGAATGGACCAACGCCGAAGGCAATTTCATCTGGGACCGCGTTGAAATGAACTGGAACGGCCTGTCCGACGGCACGGGTAACGGTGACGACATTGCCGGTACCCGTCAATTCATGGACGGCGACGAAGTCCTGTTTACGAACACCGGCGCGGGCACGGTCACGATCGTCGATGGCGGCGTGGTCGTCGCGGCCCATGAAAGCAACTATGGCATGACCGTGAACAGCTCAAACGATTACGTCTTCACCGGCGGTTCAATCAACGGCAATGACGGACTTCTCAAGCAGGGCAACGGTAATGTCACGTTCAACCAGTCAAACGCCGATTGGTCGGGTCGAACGGATATCCACGGCGGTACCGTCACGCTTCGAAAAGCCGATTCACTCGGAACCGGCGGCATCGATACCGGCGATGCCATCAACGGCAGCGGTGGCGTGATCTTCGACATCATGGCAACTGACTCCGCCGAGTACGCGGATGACATTACCGGCGAAGGTTGGCTTCGTAAAACGAACTCCGGCAGTCTCACTCT
Organism: Thermogutta terrifontis; assembly: GCA_040393745.1. Classification (GTDB taxonomy): domain Bacteria; phylum Planctomycetota; class Planctomycetia; order Pirellulales; family Thermoguttaceae; genus WRKP01. The sequence goes on from JBEBTM010000245.1 coordinate 6,191, forward strand.
TTCCGGAAACAACGGCTATACCGGCGGAACGCAAATCCGCGGTGGCCAGTTGATTCTCGCCAATGTCAACGCCGCCGGCACCAACACCGCGGACGGCATCGTCGATACCGGCGAAACGGGCAGCGAACTGAATCGTGGCACACTCGTTTTCAATCTGACGAGCACCGCCGAATCCGATTTCAACAATACGATTACCGGTTCCGGCGGTCTTGCCGTGACCGGCCACAGTGATGTTGTCCTGACCAATCAGGCCAACGGCTACACCGGCGGTACCCGAATCACTTCAGACGCCCGGTTGACCGCCCGGCACCTGACCTCGCTTGGGACCGGTGACATCGTCAACGATGGCGAACTCGTCTACGATCTCAATCTGGCCGGCGGTACACTTCAGCAGATCATCAGCGGAGAGGGCAATGTCACCAAACGGGGCACCCAGACACTGGAACTCGCGGCCCGACAAACCTACACCGGCATGACAAACCTCGAAGTCGGCAATCTCCGTCTGATCGACGGCAACGCCATCAGTCAAAGTACGTTGAACATGGACGGCGGAACCGTTT
>JBEBTM010000246.1:0-6741 GCA_040393745.1 Thermogutta terrifontis
TCCCGGAGTACGCCACGAATCATTTCTTCGGAAACTTCCTCGTCCGCGAGCAGGGTTTCCGTAAGTTCGTCGCTGTACATGGCCAGATCATCAAGCATTTGACTGCGCCATTCGATGGCTTCGTCCTGGAGATCCTCGGGAATGTCCGATGCGGTAATCTCCGAGCCCGCCTCGCCGGTGAAGACCAGCATTTTCATCGTGACCAGGTCGATGGTCGCCCGAAAGCGTTCGGGCAAATGCGGCGGACCGGCCCCGACGGGAATGGAAACGACCACGGGCTTGGCTCCGAGCCGGTTTTTGATCTGGCCGAGCGTCCGGTAGAAGTCGGCCCCTTCGCGGTCCATTTTGTTGATGAACGCAATTCGGGGAACGTGGTATTTATTTGCCTGTCGCCAGACGGTTTCACTCTGGGCTTCCACGCCTTCCCGGGCACTGAATACGACCACGCCGCCGTCCAAAACCCGAAGAGAGCGTTCAACTTCCGCCGTGAAATCAACGTGACCCGGCGTGTCGATGAGATTGAAATGATGATCCTTCCACTCGAACGTGACCGCGGCGGCGTTGATGGTGATGCCACGTTCCTGCTCCTCGGGATCGAAGTCGGTCACGGTCGTGCCCTGATCGACCATGCCGACACGGTGGACGAAATTGGAGTAATAAAGCATCCGCTCCGTGACCGTGGTTTTCCCGGCATCGATGTGGGCGATGATTCCTATGTTCCGTATTTGCTGTAGGTTGCGTGTCATGGTCGGCGTTAGGGATTCGGCGGAGAAGGATATGTTACTAAAATTGTCGTGTTTGTCGCGGTGAAACCACACTTCATTGTCCCGTGTCAGGGGGCAATTGTCAAGCACGGAGTTTTTCGTTTCAGAAAACGTGATAACGACGGTCGGTTCGTCGCACTTTGCCCGGCTCGTCGAAAAATCCCGTCGAAAAATACGGGACAATTTGCGAACCGCATCCGAACGGCGTGGACCGTTCAGCGGCGGTTGCGACGGCGGGTGAGGTATTCGATGAGTGCTTTGTCGAATTGCACGCTCGTGTCCAGCTCGACGTAATCGACCCGGCTCTTGGCGCATTCCCGGCGGAACCGGTCCCGGAATTCTTCAAGCGCTTCAAGATAGCCCGCCTTGAGACCGTCGGCATTGCCCGGAATCCGCTCCTGCGATTCCGGATCGAACAGTTCCACCCGGCCATGAAAAGGGAATTGCGTTTCCGCTTCATCGAGAACATGGAACAGGATCACATCGTGCCCCGAATGCCGGAGTTGGTGCAGCGACCGCAGAATCCCCTCGGGGTCTTCGAGTAAATCGCTGAAAATCATGACCAAACTTTGACGTTTGAGCATGGCCGCAATTTGGTTTAACGATGCGGATACGTTCGTCCGACCGTCGGGTTGGAGGTTCGAGAGAACTGAAAGGATCGTACCAAGCTGCGCCCGTCGGCTTTTGGGCGAGAGGGACCGTTTGATCGATTCGTCGAAGGTGACCAGACCCACGGGATCCTGCTGGTGGATCATCAAATACGCCAGCGCCGCGGCCAGGCAGATCGAATAGTCGAACTTCGTCATCTCCTGACGGTAGGTGTAGCCCATGGACCGGCTCGTGTCTACGGCGAGATAACCGTTCAGATTCGTTTCCGCCTCGAACTTCTTGACATAGTATTTTTCCGTCTTTGCATAAACGAGCCAGTCGATGTCCGCCGGGTCGTCGCCTTGTGTGTACTTGCGGTGCTCGCTGAATTCCACGGAAAAGCCATGCAACGGACTCGCGTGCAGGCCGTGCATGAAGCCTTTGATGATAAACTGCGCCCGGAGGTCGAGCCGCTTGATCGTGCGAATGACTTCCGGTTTCAAATATTTTTCTTGCGACACGGGGGAAGGAGAAGGGGCAATTGGGTGAGTGTTTACCGGGGCCGGTTTGTTACGGCGCTTCCTACTTTCTCGTATTCAAGTAAATCCACAAATGGCTGGCGGGCACCAGGTGATGGTACAAAAACGCCTGTTCCATATCTTCCACGGCATGGACGGGTCTTCGGATTTCACCGCCTTCCCACGTTGCCACGGCTTCGAAACGGAGTGCGGCGATCTTTCGAACTTCATCGGGAGCGGTGATCGGGGCTTGCACTTCGTCCTTGTCGGCGGGAATGACAGTTTTTTCGAACGTAAATCCTTGGGCGTCGCCGAGGAGTCGAATTTCTACGGGGCCCGTGAAACCTTCGCCGCGCCGGACTTTGAACCAAATCGGCGATGTGACCCTTGCCGGAAGGTTGATGCCCGAAGGTGTGGTGTAAACGAAAAAATCGGGGCGGGGCGGCGAAATCCGGAGTCGATAAACATAGTCAGGCCCGCCTTGCCGCGTTGCGTCGCCGATTCGTACGAAATATTCGCCGTCATGGGGCAGCGTGACAATGAGCCGGGAATCGGCGTTATGCGTTTGCGTGCCGGGAAGCTGCGACATGAATTTTTCGTCCACCGCGGGTCCGTCGTCATTTTCAGCGATCTTTTCGCCTTTGGCATCGAATACGGTAATCCGGCTGTCCAGCGGCGAATCGATCCGTCGGGCGACGACTTCCAATTCAATCTGCTGGCCCGACTTACCTTCGAAGCGGTAAAAACCGTATTGACCCGGCTCGGCGATGCGGCCGTTTATCGTTACAGGAAACGTCACCGCCAGGGCCGTTTCACGATTCCGGTTCGTTTCCATGGCGACCATTTCCGGCAGCGAATCGATCGCGTACCGAACCGGCAGCGGCAGCCAGGCGTCGCCGATCCGGGACACGCTCCGCAACCGCTCGGGGCCCGGCGTGCCTTCGACCTCGATTTCCTGCACGGGAAGATTCACACCCTCGATTTTCAGCGTCGTCTTTTCGCCTTCCCGCACGCCCGCGGGGAACACGCTCCGGACGAGCGGCGTTTTCGCAATGGAAAGTCGGTAGACGAAATCTTCGCGACCCCGGAACAGAGAATCCCGGACCTCGGCGATGTAGATCCCGTCTTCAGGCGGCGTGAAAACCATCACGGGGTCGGCCCGGAATCCGTTACAATCGGCGTACCGGAGTTCCCGTTCGTTTTCGTCGTACACGGTCAGTACGGCTTCGAACCAACCCGGCACGGCGTCGGCGAGATAAGGCATGAGTTGTCGGGCCTGGACGGCGAGAACCAGCGGCTCGCCTTTTTTTGCACGAAATCGAAATCGGTCGATGTCGGCGTGCGTGATTTGGCCGTTAAGGACCACCGGCGTTTCGTACACCGGGGGCTCGAAACCGAGCATAAAATCGGCGATGCCGTGGTTGTCCGGGCTGTTCGGCTCCTTTTCCATGGCTTCCGGATGCACGCCCACCTGGAAATAGAGCGGGTTCGTCAAACCGAAATTCGTCAGGAGACGAAGTTCGCGGTCGCCCGGTTCGGCATCGGGAGCGATCGTGATTTCCAAGATGACGATTTCAAGAAGCGGATCGGGAGCCCGACGCCACATGCCGGGACCGTAGATCAGGTAGATCAGTTCCAGCGTTTCATCGAAGGTGATCACGGCGTCCGGCTCGCAGATTTTCCGAAGCGTGGCGTGACGGGGCCAAATAAACGGTACGGCCGCGATTTCTTCGGGGGGATCCGGCGGTTTGTTTGCCTTGGGTAAACGGTCGATCAAGTCTTTCATCCGCTTGCCTTGAGGGGAGTCGGAGACGTGCCTGGAGGCGACTTGGACGACCCGATTACGGATTTCGTAACGATCCCGCTGTTCCAAATTGCGCGGCCACGGGAACGTGTCGATGACCTTGGCCGAAACGCCGTCGCCGGAAAATACGGCGTCCACGGTTCGGGAAATCAGGCGTCCGGCAACCATGACTTCAAAGGTCGAATCCCGTTGCCCTCCCGCGGGACAAACATACCCCGCTTTGGCCGGAAAGGGCTTGGCAATTTGCGCGGAACTCCAACCGGCTAATAGGGTCCAAACGGCCAAGGCGGCGAACCATTGTGTCAAACAGGATTGTTTTATCATGGGGCTTTCCCTCGAATCCGCTTGCGCTTCGGGACCGAGCCGGGGGCAGTCCCCGGAGTGTCCACGCCAGTATACCGGATCACGACCCGGAATTAAAGTCGTTGACGAAGTTTTCCGGCGGGGTATACTGGCTGGCAAGGTCCATTGTTATTGAAGCGGAACTCCAAAACGCCCATTCGGGCAAATCGCAATCCCGTTGAAACGGTTTGCATCGAATACTTTCACGATGTACGAATTTTCTTCCGACGATCTCTATTGCGAAGCCGTCCAGTCGGCCTTGGGCATTGACAGCCCTACGGAAACGGCCAACGCGCTGCTGAAATTGATCCGTTCACAGACCGAAACGAACCGCATCGAATACGCCCGGGCCCTGCTCCCCAAAACGCTCCTGCGGATTCGCGAACTGGACGACGATCGGGAGCGGGCCTACCTCCTCCGGCTGTTCATCGAACGTCAGTGTGCTTTGGACCGACTCGACGAAGCCCGGGAAACGCTGGCCCTGCTGGATTTCGATGCCGATCAGCGGGCCGGATCGCTTCGAACTCTGTCGCTGGCGCTAACCAAAGCCGACCGGATTGACGAGGCGTTGCGGTTGGCCGAGGAAATCGAGGAACGCGACGATTACGAAGCCGTTCTGGAAGCGACCGCGCTGGTTCGAGCCGGGCAGGGTTTCTTCGGTGAGGCGATGAGCACGGCCGTGAAAATCGAGGACACGGAAACCCGTTGCCGGTTACTCGGCGGCATGGCCCGGGCTCAGTGGGCCGCATCGATGTCCGAGGATGCGCTGCGGTCACTGCGAAGCGCCGTAGGACTCGGCAAAGCGATGGAAGACGGCGAGATTCGTGACCGTGTGTTGGCCGATCTTGCCGAAGGATTCGCCGCGATTCACCGGATTTTCGACGCCCTGTCGCTGGTCAAGGAAATCACGGGCATACCGCAACGAATCGAAACGCTGTGCCGGGTCGCCGTTTCCGTGCAGGAATCGGGTAATTTCGCGGGCGGAAAGTCGACCCTCGAAGAAGCTCAAACGGCGGCGAGGCGGTTGGCCGATCCGGCCGCGCGGGGGCTCGGACTCCGGCGGGTGGCTGGGGCGCTCCAGAAAATCGGGGATACGGAAGAAGCCCGGGACGCTTTTCGAGAGGCCTTGGAAGCGACGCGGTCGATTCGAAACGACGATGCTCAAGCGCGAACCCTGACCGAGTTCGGCCGGGAACTCGCGCAACTCGGGCTCCAAACTTTTGCCAAGCGGATTTTACGTATCGCCGCTGAAACAGCGGAACGCATCGACGATGGGGCGTTCCGAATTCTTGCCTTGGCGGCAGTCGGGCAAGCCCAGGCGGAAGCGGAGTTACCCGAAGAGGTTTTGGAAACGAACCGGCGTATGGAAATCATCCGTGACGATGCCGAAACGGAAGCGGCGTTTGATACGGCGAACCGTGAATTGCCGGTCCTTTACGGTTTGGCTGGCGGCGAGCATTTCGAGCAGGGCGTCATGGAAGCGAGAAAACTGGTCGACCCCTTGGAGCGAACCACTGCCCTAAGACGCTTGGCCGAAATACTTGCCCGATCATGAAAGCCGGAAGCGAAGCAAACGAAACTTCCGGGTGGATCGAATTCAGGGTTTCGGCAAACGTCAAAACCAACTTGCTATTTATTAGCGAAAACCTTACAGCACCCGCGCACCTTGGGCGGGGTGCGTAGCGAAAATGGTCGGTTCAATGCCCGTTTTGGCTTTATACCGTTCAATGATCGTTCGGGTGATCGCGTCGACCTTGGCCGTTTCCACGAGCGAAACCGTGCAACCGCCGAAACCGCCGCCGGTCATTCGGCTACCGATGACACCGTCCACCGTCTTGGCGATTTCGACCAGGGCGTCGATTTCCGGACAGGTAATCTCGAAATCGTCCCGCATGGATTCGTGACTTTCGTACATCAATTCACCGCAGCGCCGCCAATCCTTGCGGGACAGGGCGTCGGCCATTTCGACCGTTCGATCGTTTTCGGTGATGATATGGCGAGCCCGCCGCTTGCAGAGATCGCCGTCCCCTTCGCGTTCGAAGAGCGATTCCGCGTTGGCCAGCATTTCAAGCGTCGCGTCACGGAGCATCGGAACGCCGAGCAGCCGAGCCGCCTTTTCACATTGGCGCCGCCGGTCCGGGTATTCGCTTCCGGTCAGTTCATGTTTGACGTTGCTGTTGACGATCAAAACGGAAACCGACGGATCGTCCAGCGGAACCATGCGGGGAACTCGTGTCCGACAATCGAGCAGCATCGCATGACCTTTTTCGGCCATGGTCGAGATGAATTGGTCCATAATGCCGCAGGGCATTTTGGCGTATTCGTGTTCGGCTTTTTGGCACAATAAGGCTTTTTGGACGGGATCGATTTTTCGTCCGGTAACTTCTTCCATCAGGGTCGCCGTGGCGACTTCCAGCGACGCGCTGCTCGACAGACCGCCGCCGAGCGGAACGTTCGAATCGATCACGGCCCGAAACGGTTGGACGCCCAATTCCTCGTTAAAGGCCAATTCGACGGCTCCTTGGACGGTTCCCTGGACGTAACTCGACCAAGTGACTTTTTCCGGCGGCGTGGCGCTGCCGTCGATCTTGATCGCTTGTTCGTCCTGCATGATCGCGCTGTAAACCCGGGCTTCACCGGGCGTTCGGCCTTCGAACGGTCCGGCGGCGATGACCGTGAAACGCTCAATAGCCATGGGAAAGACGAAGCCGTCGTTGTAGTCGGT
>JBEBTM010000247.1:0-6741 GCA_040393745.1 Thermogutta terrifontis
CCGGGATCGTCGACGACCCACATCCTGTGAATCACGCCAAGGTGATCCGTAGCTTCGTAAACGGGCAGATTTTCGGCCGCGACGGTATCTTCCAGTTTCTGTTGCAAGGCGTTTGCCGAGTCGGGATAGAGTCCGAAAATCTGGCTGAAATTCATTTTGCAGGCCGAAGTGAGCATGAGCCGATCCAGTTTCGGGCCCGACATCGTGATTTCGTGCGGGTAAACCATTCCGTAACCGAAAGGCACGGCCTTGCAGGAGCACATGAATCCTTTGCGAGTGTGGGTTTTCCCCTCGGCTTCGAAAATCTGGTGGTAAACGTAAATCGCGGGCTTTTCATCCTGCACGAGAATGTCGTTTTCCTTCCAATCGGCCAGCGTCCGGGCTGTTCGGGTGTAACGATTGCTCTCGGCGTCGTCGGTGGGCAGGATTTTATCGAGAATGAGTCGAACCACGTTATTGGGATGCCTGCCGAGCAGTTCATCCTGCATGGTTTCGTCGATCACATCGTAAGGCGGCGCGACTACGTCGTCGAGATTGGGGATTTTATCGGTATTGTAACGATAACCGGAAAACGGACGAATTTCCATGATAGTATGTTCCTTTATAATGAGCCGGAGACGGTGTCCCAGTATAATGTCATAAACGATGTGCTTCCATGAAACGTATCGATTCAATGCCGGCGGCTTAGCAAGGATGATACAGCGCTTAGCCCTTTTTATTTCAATCGGTTTTCAATATCCATCGCGGAGTGGATGACGTCGACGATTTGGATTACGCCATTCGGTTGGATTTGGTAAACAATACGATAATTCCCGTAAAGGAGTATCCTGATTTCACGGTCTTCAATTTTGAGATATCGTCCCCCGATCCTCGGTTGGGCGTCCAAAATCTCGATTTTTTCTTTGATTCCTTTGACGACCTTGACAGCTGCCGGATGATTGTCTTGAGCGATGTAATGGTAGATTTCTCTCAACGCTTGTCGTGCATCGACGGACCAGCGGATTGTTCCCATTGTTCGATCTCCTTGACAATTTCACTGTGAGGGACGGTTTTTCCTTCGTCGATGCTCCGAAGCCCTCGTTGGATTCGCAAGTCAAAGGCAAGCTCCTTCAGGATATCATCATACGAGCTGTCCTCCGGCTGGTCGTTGACGATGTCGATGATTCGTTCTTTGACGGTACTCATTTTGCTTTTAATGCCTGGAAAATTAGATAATATCACTGTGGGTTCGATACGAGCCTCGCGAGTCCATCATCCGCAGTACACCGCGGACGTAACCCACGGACTCCATCAGGCCCGGCAGCGGGTCGTTTCCGTCGGTTTCATATTCGAACGACACGACACTATCGTATCCGATTTGCAACAGCGCGGCAAGGTACGACGGCAGATCCAGCACGCCCCGGCCGCAGATGCACGGCTTGCCCTGGGGCGTCGCTTCCGTTTCGTCTTTGAAATGTACGTCATGGATTCGGCCCTTGAAATCGCGGATTGATTTCACGACATCGCCGCCCACCCGGGCCGTGTGCCCCACGTCGATGCAAAGGCCGATGCGTTTATCCAAATCGCCGATGTGGCTCATCGCGATTTCCGGGGTGCCGTAAACTTTATCGCCGGGCCCGTGATTGTGAACGGCCACGTAAATGCCGGTTTCCTTGACCTTTTCGTCGACGAGTTTCAGCAATTCCGGCTTGGGCACGCCGACGATCGTGGTCATACCGGCCGCTTTGGCGTAACGAAAAGCGTTTTCAACCTCCTCGGCCTTGTTCATGTAAACCACGCCGCAGCCGTAAAGCGTGATACCGGCTTTTCGACATTCCTCGGCCGCGGCGGCACATTCCGCGTCGGTCGAATTCATCTTGAGGTGCATGTCCTTGACGCAGAGGAATTTCAGCCCGGCCCGCTTCGTCATTTCAATCGTCCTGGCCCGATCAAAACTTCGAAACGAATATGATGCCACGCCGAGCTGAAATTTGACCATGCCAAGCGCGGCGATCTCATCGGCCTGGGAAACCGTAAGCGGCCCCGCCAGGAACGGAGCGGCCACGGCGGCATAAGCTCCGGTTTGCAAAAAACGTCGACGTGATGTGTTCATGATGTTTAGCCGCCGATTCTGAGTCGACGTGTTTGAGGGAGTGGTTCAAAAATCGCAATTACCCGTCGTTCTCGGGAAGGGCAGCACATCGCGGATGTTCGAGACGCCGGTGATGAACATCAGCGCCCGTTCCAAACCGAGGCCGAAACCGCTGTGGGGTACGGAGCCGTAACGACGCAGATCGGTGTACCACCAATACTCCTCGGCGTTGAGTCCCATTTCCTGCATCCGTTGCTCCAAGACGTCGAGCCGCCATTCCCGTTCGCTGCCGCCGATGATTTCGCCGACTTTCGGGACCAAAACGTCCATAGCCCGGACCGTTTTGCCGTCTTCGTTGACCCGCATGTAAAACGATTTGATGCCTCGCGGATAATCATACAAAATGACCGGGCTCTTGAAATGCTCCTCGGTCAAAAAGCGTTCGTGTTCGCTTTGCAGGTCGATGCCCCACTCGACTTTGTAGTCGAACTTCTTGCCCGACTTGAGCAGGATATCAACCGCGTCGGTGTATGGCAACCGGACAAAATCGCTCGTCAAAACATGATTGAGCGTTTCAAGCACGGTATTGTCGATGTGTTTGTTAAAAAACTCCATGTCCTCGGGGCAATCCTTCAGCACGTCGGAAATGATGCGCCGCAAAAACTTTTCGGCCCAGTCCATGTTCTGCTGGAGTTCGCAGAACGCGATTTCCGGCTCGACCATCCAGAATTCGGCGGCGTGTCGGGACGTATTCGAATTCTCGGCCCGGAAAGTCGGTCCAAAGGTGTAAACCTTGCTCAAGCCGGCGCAGTAGGTTTCGACGTTGAGTTGGCCGCTGACGGTCAGATTCGTCGGTTTGCCGAAGAAATCCTGTGAGAAATCAATCTTGCCTTGGTCGTCCCGGGGCGGGTTCTCGGCGTCGAGACAACTGACGCGGAACATCTGGCCGGCCCCTTCGCAGTCGCTGGCCGTGATGATCGGCGTGTGAACGTAAAAGAAGCCGTTTTCCTGAAAAAACTGGTGGATCGAAAAGCTGACCCGGTTCCGGATTCGGGCAACCGCTCCGAAGGTGTTCGTTCGGACGCGAAGATGAGAAATGGTCCGCAAAAATTCCAGCGAATGCCGTTTTTTTTGCAGCGGATACGTTTCTGGGTCCGCACCGCCGATGAGCTTGACTTCCTTGGCTTCGACTTCCGTGGCCTGTCCCGCGCCGGGCGATTCCTTGACCAGACCGCGAACTTCGACCGAACAACCGGCCGTGATGGATTTCACTTCCGATTCGTAATTCGAAAGGTCAGCGGGAGCAATGATTTGGATGCAACCGAACGAACTGCCGTCGTTCAGTTCGATGAAACTGAAGCCGCCTTTCGAGTCTCGCCGAGTCCGAGCCCAGCCTTGCAGTAAAACTTCCTTGCCAACGGCCTCGGCCAGACGGGCCTGGGCGACGGTAATCTTCTCAAACGTCATGGCGTGACAACTTCCTGATAACGAGGGATAATCGAATCAAATGAAACTGTCACCTATCTTATCAGCAAGGCGGACCTATGTCCAGATGAACAGAATTGCAGCATCGGGGATTGCGTTATTAACAAGCTGCGTTTCGCTTGGAATCTTGGCGGGTTATTTCTCGCGACCCAGGAGCGAGCGTGCCATGTGCCTGAGCGTTTTGCCCGGCAGACTTTCCCAACCGTCGTCCAAGCGATCCAAGGCGGCCAAGGCCAATTCCGTGAAATTTCTGGCTTCCTCCTGCGACGCCTCAATACCGATCAATGCCGGATAGCTCCATTTGTCCTTATCCGCATCCTTCCGAAGCCGCTTGCCCACCGAGGACTCGTCGCCCAGCACGTCCAATAAATCGTCCGTGATTTGAAACGTCAAGCCGTAATGGATGCCAAATTTGTCGAGTTCCGCAAGCTGCGTGTCGTCCGCTCCGGCCACGAGCCCGCCCATGCGCAACGCGACCCGCATCAGAGCACCGGTCTTGCGAAGATGAATCCTTTCCGCGATTTCCCGGGAAATCATCGGGACATCCTTCCAATCGCCGAGCCGCTTTTCACGCGAAATATCGTCCATTTGCCCCCCCACGAGGCGGCAGGGGCCCGACGCCTGAGCCAATTCCATCGCGCAGCGTCCTACCAGCTCGACGTTTTCCAGTCGCCCAAGTGTCTCGAACGCCAAAGCCTGAAGAGCGTCGCCTGCCAGAATTGCGGTCGGTTCATCAAATTCTTTGTGGCAAGTCGGTCGCCCCCGGCGAAGATCATCGTCGTCCATGGCGGGCAAATCGTCATGGACCAGGGAATAAGCGTGAATCATTTCCACGGCACACGCGGCGGGCAGGGCTTTTTCCGCCTCACCGCCGCAAAGTTCGCAAGCAGCAAGGGTTAGAACTGGCCGAAGCCGCTTTCCCGGTGCCAAAAGACTATAACGAATCGCCTCGGCAAGTCGCTTCGGACAGTCGTCGGCCAGTAGCGTGGCCCGCTCCAAAAAGCGTTCGATGCGTTCGCGGAGTGCTCCCATATACTCGAGCACCTCAGGCGGCATTTCGTAAGTCATTGCTTTCTCCGTTGGATTATGGAAGGCGAACTCCGGCCCCTGTTCCGTCATTCTAACGCTTCCCGCGAAAAAGTCGAGTGCTTTTTCTTTTTTCGCTCTTGACTTTTTGATCGATCGGGCCGAAAATGGTGAGGATAAGAAGCTTGACCAAAGCCGATTATCCTATTACTTGTTCAGGGGGCGAATTGGGTTCGACCGGGCAAGTGAACGTTAAGTTGCGTGCCGTGGTTGGTCAGCAGGCCACGTAAAAAGCCGACCAATAAGTTCAAATGCCGAACCTAAATTGGCATTGGCCGCTTAATAAAAAGCGACCCCGAATCCACGACGCCGCCGGAGTGGCGTGACATTCGGACGTTAATTCGGATCGTTCCCGCTCACGTCGACTCCGGCGGGAATTAAAAACTGTTGTTGAATCGTCTGTGAAGGACCGTCGCCGATAAGGGCCGGATCGGACTAAAACTCAAAGAATCGGATACGCACGTAGACGCTTATCGGGATCTGTTTCGGGACGCGGGTTCAATTCCCGCCGCCTCCAGTTCATTTTGATGGACAACTGGGAAATACGAACGACATGCCTGTTTGATTTTCAATCCTTGTCTATCGTCCATGGAATAGGATGATGCCTCCTCTTGTCGGTATCTCGGGCTTCTTTCTTTATGGCCGCAAAGGGAAGAGATTCGACTGTTTTTGTTTTTCGGCGGCAATGAAGGAAAGACTCTGATGAAGATTTACGTTGGGAATCTCGCTTACCGGACCACGGAAGACGATTTACGTGAAGAATTTGAAAAATACGGGGCCGTGAACCAGGTTGACATTATTTTCGACCGTGAAACAAACCGCTCCAAGGGTTTCGCGTTTGTTGAGATGCTTGATCACGACGAAGCGAATAAGGCCATTGAAGCCTTGGATGGCGCAAGTCTCGGCGAACGGACCTTGAAGGTGAACGAAGCGCGTCCCAAAGCGCCTCGAACCGGCGGTTACGCCGGTGGCGGACGGTATTGATTTTTCGAAACAAGAAGGCAGGCAGCTTTCCCGTGGAAGGATGCCTGCCGTTTCGCCGTGCTAGAGTGTCTTCATCACGCCCCCGACGATTTTGGTCAGCTTCGGCTCCGCCGCGTTGGCCGTGGCGATGATTTCGTCCACCTCGCCCGGCTTCAAGGCGTCCGGTAGGGCCATGTCGGTAATGATCGACAAGCCGAGCACCTTCATACCGCAGTGAACCGCTACGAGTACCTCGGGCACGGTCGACATGCCGACCACGTCGGCGCCGATTCCGCGCAGGAACCGGTACTCGGCCCGGGTCTCCAGGTTCGGCCCCAAACCGGCGACATCCACGCCTTTGTGGCAGGTGAAATTTTCTTTTCGTGCGATTTCCAGTGCCTGCTCGATGAGTTTGTGATCGTAAGGTTCACACATATCGGGAAAGCGGGGACCAAGCCGGTCGTCGTTGATGCCCACGAGTGGATTCACGCCGAGCAGGTTGATGTGGTCCTCGATGACCATGATATCTCCTTGGGCGTACTGCGGGTTCATGCCGCCGCAGGCGTTGGAAACGAACAGGGTCGACACGCCGAGTTCTTTCATGACCCGGATGGGAAACGTGATCGCTTTGGGGTCGTAACCCTCGTAAGCGTGAAACCGACCTTCCATCGCTGCCACGGGTACGCCTTCAAGGGTGCCCAGCACGAAATTTCCGGCGTGGGTTTCGACCGTGGATCGGGGGAAGTTCGGAATTTCTTCGTAAGCGAGCGTAACATCGGCCCGGATCTGTTTGGCAAGATTCCCAAGGCCGGTACCGAGCACGATTCCCGCTTGGGCCGTGCCGCTCCATTTCGTACGAATAAACTCAACGGCTTCCCGGACTTGATCGTATAAATGCAACATATTTTTCTTTCTCCTTTTTGGTGTTTTTTGTCAAACAAAGATGCGTCCCAAGTCGTACCGCGATCCGCTTGAGATGTTTTTCTAGCGTTTTCCTTTCTTTTTCTTCACGACTTTCGGCGCTACCCGGCGGACTTTGGTCTTTTTCATCTTGGCGACCGCTTTGTCCGCCTTGAGGCGTTTAACCATCCGGAAGTCGATCTGTCGGGCGTCGGGGTCGGCCCGAACCACTTCGA
>JBEBTM010000248.1:0-6694 GCA_040393745.1 Thermogutta terrifontis
ACGTGAACGAAACGCCGAGCCGGCTTCCGCTTTCCGATTGGTATTTCACGCACGACGCCCGGCAGCGCGGTTTCAAGGCCCGGAGCGTGATCGGCGGGTACTGGGCCCCCATGTTGCGGGACACGAAAAAGTGGCAAGCCCAGGCGGCCAAGGGCGCGGACATCGACGACACGAAGGTGTGGGCGAAAATCCTGCTGCCGGGCTTGCCGGTCAAGTCCATCGCCGAAACCGCCAACGACGGTAAAATTCCCTGGCAGTATACCACGGACAAACCGGCCGAGGGTTGGGAGAAAGCCGACTTCGACGATACCAAGTGGAAAACCGGCAATGCGGGTTTCGGTACGAGAAACACGCCCGGCGTGATCGTCGGAACCGTTTGGAATTCCGACGACATCTGGATTCGCCGCTCGTTCGATTGGGACGGCGAAACGCCCGAGGGGACGCAACTCCAACTTTTCATGCACCACGACGACGCGGTTGAAGTTTACCTCAACGGACAGTTGCTCCTGTCCCGAGCCGGTTACACGGCAGCGTATGATCCCGTACCCACAGCGAAGCTCGCCGAACTTTTGAAGAAGGGCAAAAACACCTTCGCGGTCCACTGTCACCAGGACCAGGGCGGCCAATACATTGACGTCGGCATCTCCGCCGTTGAGATTATTGAGCGATAGATATGAGAAACGCACGACACGACGGGCCGGGGGGTAGCATGCTCAATACGACTTTATCGTGGAATGGGAGGCGGAATATGAACCTTAAAATAGACGAACGGAAAACACCGACTAAAAAAAGAAAAAACCGAATCGTTGATATGCCTTCCCATCCTTGGAACACGTCTTTCTTCATGTCGTCGAACGAAAACGAAGTTCGTTTCAAGACAAATCCTTGGGAGATACGGCGCATTTGGGTAGCCACCTTTCTTTTGTTGATGTCGGTGTTGCTCATTTCCGCCGGAATTGAGGGGGGAGCACGTTTTTGGCACAATCCGGAAGCGGTGGATTATCTTCGGGTATTTCTTGGAATTCCTCTAGCAGTTTATTTTTTTGGCGTGGGTTTCTATCTCATTTTTCATCGGGTTAATGTCGCCCTGAACATGAACGAACTGGAATATCGATGCTCATTGCTTCTCTACCATCACTCTCGTCGCATCCCTTTGGAAGACATATTGCGCTTCGAATATGAGCTCGAGAAACACGACTCCCGTCACGCGTCACATTATGTCAAGGCGATCATCCAGAACGATGAGCTGCGAATGACTTGCTCCAAAAGCGATGATGCGGGATGGATGGTCGTCGAACTGAATTATATGCGGAATTATCTGCTTGCCAAGGAAAATGGGAGTTTCATGCCGCCATTTCGTAAGAGCGGAGTCGTTTATAATATTGAATATCGATTTAATCGCGAATAAAACGATAAATCACAGGTCTCCGAGATGTCGAACGAAAGCACGATTGCCACCGCCGAACAGGACGTGTTCGTGACACCGCCGCGCTTGCGAATTTTTTCCGGGAAGTTATACTTGTTTTCCAGTGCGACAATCCGTTTGAACAATCTCCCTCAACACGAAAAAAGGAAATTCATGACGAAACTCCGCAACGTTTTCTTCGCCGCCTTGTTCGTTTGCGTGGCTTTTTTGACCGCTCCCGTTCATGCCGACGAAGGCATGTGGCTCTTTGAGAATCCGCCCACGGAGCAGGTCAAGGACACTTACAGCTTCGAACTCACCGAAGGTTGGCTCGAACATGTCCGGCTCTCCTCGTGCCGATTTGCTCGGCGGGGCAGCGCATCGTTCATTTCGGATCAGGGGTTGATCCTGACGAATCATCACGTCGGAGCCCGGAATCTGCATGAACTGAGCACGCCGGAAAACAATCTGCTTGAAAAAGGGTTTTACGCGAAAAACCTGGACGACGAACTGAAATGCCAGGGGCTCGAAGTGTTCGTGTTGGACAAGATCGAAAATGTAACGGAAAAAATTGCGGATGCGACGAAAGACGCCGCTTCGCCCGAGGAGGCCGCGAAACTCCGGGGCGCCTTCATCGCCAAGCTTGAACAGGAAACCGCCGACAAGACGGGCCTGCGCTGCGAAGTGATCACGCTCTACCAGGGCGGCGCGTACCATCTTTACGGCTACAAAATCTATGACGACATCCGGCTCGTCTGGGCCCCCGAGGAAAAAATCGCGTCCTTCGGCGGCGATCCCGACAATTACGAATATCCCCGGTACTGCCTGGACGCTTCGATGTTTCGGGCTTACGAAGACGGGAAACCCGCGAAAATCAAACATTACCTGAAATGGGGCACCGGCGGCGTAAAAGACGGTGAGTTGGTTTTCGTCTCCGGCCATCCGGGCACGACCAACCGGGCTTACACCAAAGAACATCTCGAATATATGCGCGACGTTTATTTCCCCTGGCGGCTGCAAAAGCTGTTCCGACGTGAAGCGATCTACGCCGCTTTCGGCAACCGGAGCTTGGAAAACCAGCGCCGCATCGCCGGAGACCTCGGCGGCGTACAGAATTATCGCAAGCGTGCCATGGGCCAACTCGACGGCCTGCAAACGCCTTCGCTCTGGAACGGCAAACTCTCGACCGGCGACGAAGGCGCAAGCGACGCCGTGGAAACGATTGCCGATGCCTGCGAGTCGATCAGCGATTCCGTGCCGTCAACCGGCCTTTCAAATTACGTCGTTTACGACCTGCTCGAAGGCGGCGAGGCGTTCAACTGCCGGACGTTCCAGATTGCGAGAACGCTGGTTCGTTTGGCTCAGGAATCGGAAAAGCCGAACGAGGAACGGTTGCGGGAGTATCGAGAAGGCGGTTTGACGGCGCTGAAAGCCTCGCTGCTCAATGACGCTCCGATTTACGATGACGTTGAAATTCTCAAACTCATTGACTCGCTCACCATGCTTCATGAAGCCGGACAGGGTGCGATTTGGAAAGCATTGATCGAGAATGACATTCTTCCGGGCGATGTTTCGCCGAAGGAAGTCGCGCAACTTCTTATTATGGGATCGACCGTGCGAGATATTGTCGAACGAAAACGCCTCATCGACGGCGGGCTCGAAGCGATTGAAGATTCCGACGACCCGATGATCCAATTCGCCCTTTCGATCGACGAGATCGCCCGGGAAGTCCGAAAGACGTTCGATGAAACGTTCACGACCCCGACCACGACCGCTTATGCGGAATTGGCCGAGCGGCGTTTCGAAGAGTTGGGAACCGGCGTTTATCCCGACGCCACGCTCACGCTCCGGCTTTCGTATGGAGCCGTGAAAGGATACGCGGAAGACAATGGCACGGAAATCGAACCCGTCACGAATATTGCCGGCATGTATGCCCGGGCCGAGGCGTTACAGCACAAGGAACCGTTCGATCCGCCGCAAAGCTGGAAGGATAAACAAACCGAGTTGAACCCGAATTGTGCGTTCAATCTCGTTTCGACGAACGACATCATCGGCGGCAACTCGGGCAGTCCTCTCATCAACGCCAAGGCCGAAGTCGTGGGCTTGGTATTCGACGGGAACATTTATTCGTTGTCGAACAACTTCGTGTACACGGAAGAGCAGAGCCGTTGTGTTTCCGTGCACGCCGACGTGATCCTGGAATCGCTCAAGAAGGTCTACAAGGCCGAGCGGATCGTCAAGGAATTGGGACAATAGCCGTCTCTTCAACCAAATGTCCTCGCTTTGGGAAAGACAGGATTCAACAGGGAAAACTTTCCCGGTTGAATCCTGTCTTTTTTATTGAACCAACGTCCGGTATTCGACCGATAAAGCCGGATGTATCGTCTATTTGGACTCCGATTCCGGCTGGACGGGAAATTGATTTCTTTGACACGTATCATACTTGACAGGGACGAAATATTTTGGAGAATTAGGGTAGATGGCGTCAAATATGGTGCGGAGACGACTTTGGGCGAACGATCTCTATTTCAAAAATATTGCCCTTTTCCATTTTTTCGTTTTTTGTTAGATTATGTCCTGTCCTGCGAGCGATACGTGGAATTATACCGGAGAACGAATCCCGGACGAAGAAAACACGACTTCACTGGGATTCGTTCTCCGACAATGTTTGTCCCAACTTCCATTCCAAAACCCCAGTATCCGAGTCTTTACGTGTATTTATGGTGATTGCCCGGGAAATCACGTACATTGTTTTCGTAATCCGCAGCGACGACGGGTTCGACATTTATATCACTTGTATCAGGAAACGACGACTTTGTCGTCGGATAACCTACAAGGAAGAATGCCTTGGTTCACTCACGAATGCGGCCTGTTCTCGTTGCTCTGCGGTGAAAGAAATTGTTACGATATAAGCACTCCCGTCTCTTTGAGGGCGGCATGTAATGATGTTTTTCCGAGTTACATTCCCACGGACGAACAGCAAAGAGCGGCAAGCGGGAAATTCCTTTTCGGCTTTGATTTCAAGGCTAAGGATAATCGAAGGCATGTTATTGTCGCTATTGAAGTCGTCGACATCCAGAGGTGCGAAACCTGTGCGAAACCAACGAAATGCCCACGGTCTCATCAAACCGTACAAGAACTTTTAGGCCAAATCCATAGTAACGTGCAAGCGGATCTGGAAAGATATGAAAAAACCATAAAATCCAAAGCGACGCCGAATCGGGGTAAACTCACTTCCGGCACTTGCCCGCTGTAACGCGAAACATCAATAGGAGATGCCGCCATGTGTCAAGCTGAAATCCTACTGCAGGGTATTTCCGACTCCTCTGAAAACAAAGGGCCTTGTTTTGCGATCAACGACAAAATCGCCGATATCCTGAAACTGTTGTTGTACCGTGTTTATGGAGAACATGATCATATTATCATCTCGAATATTAGGTTATTCGCATTACTGGTGATCGTCGATATCGGAACGGGAGAAAGAAGTGGAGAGACAGTCACGTCCGGACGATGGAAACGAGGAAAAGCAACGCCGTATCCTGTCGATTACCACGATTACCTTAAAGTCAATGGTTGGTTTACCGAGAAGAAGGGTGATTTTTCGCAGGAATTCCTTGAGAATATCTGGCAGTCAAAGAGCCGGGTTATTTTCGATATTTCCTTTACCGATCCCAGGAGAGACGGCGTAGATGTCGTATTTAAGGAGTTTCCTCCAGCCACGGAAGAAACAATAGTCGGCATCTGTACCCTTCTCAAGGGAATTGGCGATCCGCTTGGCGCTGTCTTTAACAAACCTTACGATCCGATGGCTTCGGTGAGCGAATGGGAAAACGGCTACTTCAAAGAGATCGACCGGGAAATCATTCTTTGCGCCTATTCGCTTGAGCCGCTTCGGAAATCGGATGTCGAGATCGATGGCGATATCGATCTGCTGGGATATGTGAAACGTGCCTATGCCCAAAACCGATCGGACATGGAAGAAACCACGGACATTAAGGAGACGTCGCTTTCTTCAAGTTCGGGCTTTTTCCGGAAACGATCAAGTTCTTAATCCAGTCCCGTGCGTTTGAGAATCCAGTAGGTCAAATACCCGATGCCGACGAGCATCAGGCCGAAGAGTCCGTACGAAATCGGCCAGGGAATCGGCTCGGTAAAGGTCGTGTACTCCGACATGCCGAAGACGCCTGCGATCACGTTCAGCGGCAGGAAGACGATCGAGAGCACCGTAAGCCGCTTCATGAGAAGGTTCAAATTATTGCTCACCACCGAGGCCCGGGCGTCCGTCATGCTCGCCATGATGACCGAGTAGATTTCCGCCTGCTTGTAACACTGCGTGTTGTCGACGTTCAAGTCCTCGAGCAGTTCGTTGTTCTCCGGCGTGAAGCCGATCTTGCTGGAATAGCCCCGGAGTTTGTCGATCAAAACGCCGTTGGACGAAATCGCGCTGAGATAATACGTCATGCTCTGGCTGAGCCGGAACAACCGCAACAGGTGCTTGTTCGTCATCGACGTTTCCAGCTTCTTTTCCAGTTCGTCGACGATCATGCTGATGGCCCGGATGTGGCCCAGGAACTGCGAAATCGACCGGGCCACGAGCCGGATCAGGAGCTCGTGGAGCCCGCCGGTGATGTTCGAAACGTCTTTGCCCCGGTCGAAAATCGTCTGGTCGTCGTTCAATACGGCCACGAGTCGGTCCTTGAAAAGGAAGAGTCCCATGGACGAAACCCGGAACAAAAAATCGTCTTCAGCGGAATAGTGCCGGGGGCGTTTGAAAATGATTGCGACATGATCCGGCTCGAACTCGACCCGGGACAATTCGTCCGGGTCCAGCGCGCTGCTGAGCGTGTGTTCGTCCAAATGGAAGTCGTTGATCAGGTGAAGTCGCTCATTTTCGTTCGGATTGACGAAAACCTGGATTTTCGAATCAAGATTTTCCGAAGGGAGCAACCGGCCGTCGATGATGTCGTAATTTTTCAGCACGGAATGTATTATGCCGTAAATGTGTGAGGGGGGCGTCTTTCAATTTAGTGGTCCGGGCAGGGACAGGTGCTCTGGAGGCCGCCGGCGCCGCTGCCCAGGGCGACCAAAAGCTGACCGGCCCCCCGTGAAGCGAAGCGGGCGCCGGGAAAGAGTGAGCCGTCATTGGCCACGGCGACCTGACTTTTGCCCCGGTGCAGGACGTGGACGGGTCTCTTGACCCAGATTTTTCGCCGGTCCCCGTCGGGTTCCGAGCCGGTCCATTCGAACACGAACGTCTCACCGCCCGCTTCGGCCAAGGCTTCGCGCGGA
>JBEBTM010000249.1:0-6647 GCA_040393745.1 Thermogutta terrifontis
CATAATTAAAGTACTCTGGGGCCGTGGAAACGTACTTGACCACGGGTGGACGCTGGGCCATGATTTCCCGCACAGGTTACACGGGCGAAGACGGCTTTGAAATCACGATCGAACCCTTTCTCATGGAGCAGTTTGCCGATGAGCTTCTCCGCATGGGAAAACCGCTCGGCATCTTGCCCGTCGGTCTCGGAGCCCGGGATACGTTGCGACTCGAAGCCGGCATGCCGCTTTACGGACACGAGCTTTCCGAGGACATCACGCCCTTTGAAGCCGATTTGGCCTATGCCCTGCATTTGGACGGCCCGGACTTCCCCGGCAGAGACATCCTGCGGCGGCTGAAGGACGAACCCTTGAAAAGAAAACGCGTTGGCATCGAAATTCAGGGCAAACGTCCGGTTCGTGAAGGGTGCGATATCCTGCACAACGACCGAAAAGTCGGCTGGATCAGTAGCGGCACGTTTTCGCCGACGCTGCAAAAGCCGATTGCCATGGGGTTTATCCCGCCGGAGCTGGCCGAACCGAACCAACCGCTGACGGTCGATATCCGAGGCAAAACCGCCGATGCCGTCGTGGTACCCCTGCCGTTCTACAAACGACCGACAAAGTCTTCAACCTGAATCCACCGGGGTCTTGTCGTTCGCGCCGGAACGCTTATGATACTGACTGTCTTATGAAGGTTTCCAGATTTTCGAACCCCGACAGTCCATCATAACGAATTCCATGAAAATCGGCACTCCCGGCTCTCCCACGGCCACCCGAGTTCTTTTCCTCGGAGCCGGCGAACTTGGTAAAGAAGTTGCCCTCGAAATGATGCGGCTCGGCGTCGAAACTGTTGCTGTGGACCGTTATCCCGACGCGCCCGGCATGCAAGTCGCTCATCGCTTTCATGTCATCGACATGCTCAATCCGGCCGAACTTCGCCGCGTGATCGAAACGGAAAAACCGCATTTCGTCGTGCCCGAAGTGGAAGCCATTGCGACCGATGCGCTAATCGAATTGGAAAACGAGGGCTATACCGTCATCCCCACGGCCGCCGCCGCCCGGCTCACGATGAACCGCGAAGGTATCCGGAGACTGGCCGCCGAAGAACTCAAACTGCCCACCTCGCCCTTTCGATTCGCTGCCGATGAAGCCGAGTTTCGAGCCGCAGTGCGGGAAGTCGGGCTTCCTTGCGTGGTCAAGCCGATCATGAGTTCTTCCGGGCACGGCCAAAGCACGGTCAAAACGGAAGCCGACGTCGATCTGGCATGGCAGCTTTCCCAGACCGAGGGCCGCAGCGGGGCAGGCAAGGTGATCGTCGAAGGTTTCGTGTCTTTCGATTATGAAATCACACTGCTCACGGTGCGTCACATCGACGGAACAGCTTTCCTGGAGCCTATTGGACATCGGCAGGAAAACGGCGATTACCAGGAATCATGGCAGCCGCAGTCGATGGCCCCGGTGGCCCTGGAAAAGGCGAAGCAAATCGCGGAAAAGATCACCGGTGCCTTGGGCGGACGCGGTATTTTCGGCGTCGAGCTGTTCGTCAAAGGCGACGAGGTCATTTTCAGCGAGGTGAGTCCCCGACCGCATGATACCGGCATGGTCACGCTCATTTCACAGGATTTATCCGAGTTCGCACTCCATGCCCGGGCCATCCTGGGACTTCCCATTCCGAACATCGCCTTTCATGGCCCCTCGGCGTCCAAGGCCATTGTCGTCGACGGTCATTCGAAGCAGGTCGCCTTTGACAATTTGGCCAAAGTCCTGGAAAAACCGGACACGTCGCTCCGCCTTTTCGGCAAACCGGAGTGTAAAGGCCACCGCCGTATGGGTGTCCTGCTGGCCCGAGCCGAAACCGTTGAAAAGGCCTTGGAAACGGTAAAAACCATGCGTCAAGACATCGTCATTGAAATGTAACCCCTGCAAAGCCATGTTCATCATTGTCCTCGGTACGAACAACAAGAAAAAGGGTCTCGAACTGGCGGAGCTTCTCGCTCCGTTTGAAATTGGCGTGAAAACACTCAAGGACTTCGACCGTAGCATCGACGTCGTCGAAGACGGCGCGACCTTCATGGACAACGCCCGGAAAAAAGCCGTGGAGCAGGCCCGATTTCTGGGACAATGGACCATTGGCGAAGACAGCGGACTTTCGGTCGACGCCTTAGACGGAGCGCCCGGTGTGTACTCGGCAAGATTCGCGGCAACAGGCGAGTTTGAAAACTCTTCGGACGAGGCCAATAACCGATTGCTCCTGGAAAAGCTGGCCGATGTGCCCTTGGAAAAACGGACGGCTCATTACACATGCTGCGCCGTCGTAGCCGATCCGGAAGGCATGGTTCGCGGAGAAGTTCAGGGAATCTGCCGGGGACGCATTCTTTTCGAACCGGCGGGTTCCGGTGGATTCGGTTACGATCCGCTGTTCGAAATCGTCGAATACCACAAGACTTTCGGCGTATTGTGTCCTGCAATGAAACGAGCCGTCAGCCACCGAGCCCGGGCCATGCGGCAATTGATCCCGACGATCTTGAAATTGAACCCCGTTCGTTCCGAGCCGGGGGTGTAGCTCCCGGAGTATCAAAACCATGCAACAAGAAAAATCCCCTCAAGAGCGAATTCGATTCCAACGGCAACTTCTCCTGGGCGCACTCCTCGGCCAAGTGATCGCGCTGCCGCTTTTCGGATTCGTTTTCGTGCGTCAATATTTCCTGCCCCCGGAGGGTTTCATGCCGGGTCAGGAGCTTTTCTGGCTCAAGCCGCTCTTGGGGCTCGTGATCGGTTTGACGGTCCTGTCGGGCGCGGTAACCATGAAAATTCTGCTCGCTCGTCAAGAGTCGGAAGGGGAGCCCCGGGCCGCCCTGGACACCCCAATGGGCGTGTACGCGTTTGTCACGGTGTTTTTGCCGCTTCTATCCCTTTTCGTGGCCGAATCCCGGCCGGGCTGGTATTTCGGTGTGCTGATTTTCACGATTCCGCTGTACGCAACCGTACCACTGGCTGTCTTTTACCGCCGAACCGGCTCTTTTTCCGTGAAACCCGACGTGGAGAAATGACGCCGGTTTCTCCTTTCGGTTTCTTCCGATTTGCGGTATAATGGTCCTGAATTCGAGTAGCGTCCATGAGAGGGCGTTTGACTCGCCGAGGGTTTTTGCGAAACGAATGCCATGCCGGAAGAATTGAAACTCAATGATGTCGCCGTGGATAACGAACCGCAGTCGACCGAAAAAATGGAAAGACCCGACTGGGAGTACGCTTTACTGTTTGGGATATCCATCGTTGTGACTGTCGGTTTGACGCGAGTAATCGTGGAGTCTATCGGGCTTGTCATTCCGAGGGTTTCCGTCTGGACCTTTTTCGGCTCACTGGCCGTACTCATCCTGGCAGATTGGCTGATATTCCAAAAACTGCTGGGATGGCACACGGACAAGTACATTCCCAAGGAAGTCGCCAATTGGGTGATGGTATACTTCATGACCCTTTTGTGGGGTGGTCCATCACCTTGATGTTGAAAATCGGAAAAACAAACGAAAGAGCCTTCCCATGAAACGAATGATATTGCCCCTCGTCGCCCTGGCGGCGCTCGTTGCCGCCGTTTCGTTCGTTGTCGCCGATGATGGCAAATCGGAAAAGCCCGATGAAAACGGCGGTGCCATACAAACTGACGCGGAAATATGGCAACGACTCGAAGATAGCCGGATACGCAGTCGAAATGAGCGTCGACAAATAGTGGAAACGGAAAGAAAAATCGCGAAAGCCCTGGATTCGCCCATTGATATCGAACTGGATGAAAATACCACGTTCGAAGAATTGATCCAAATGATCCAGGACCGTTTTCCGGGAATCAATGTCGCGCTGGACCGGACGCAGGAATCAATAACAGGGGTTGCAATCAACTCTTGCGTAACCGACGAACCTGTCCATTATACCGGTATTAAACTTCGCAACGTTTTGCGGCTCCTGCTGAGCGAACATGACATGGCGTATGCCATTCGAAACGAAATTCTCGTTTTGACATCGGAGGAAGAAGCCAGGAAAACCGCCGCTCGCGGCATGTGGCTGATTAGCGACTTAACGGTCGATCCCGTTCCCGAGAAGACGGAACAACCGGTTACGACGGACGCACATCACGCCGCACTTATGGAGCTGATCGAAGCGGTCGTCACGCCGGAAAGTTGGGACGAACCCGCTGAAATGATGGAGTATTATCCGAACATTTGCTTTACTCCACGCATTTTCGAAGGCGATGAAGATAGTCCTTTCGCCGGGGAAGCAACAGCCGTACTGGTTATTGATCCCGTGGAAAACCGGGGCGGCGGTTGGTCGCCAACCTACGATGAGGGCGGCAATATTCCACCGAAGCCCGCACGAAAGCCATGGCGCACGAAAAATCGCTGCCGATTGCTTCGGCGTTGAAGAAACGGGGATGAGAGGCGGTCCCGATGAAGTCGCTGCCGGGTACGCGCAAACGTTTGGGAAATTATAATCACACACGACTCCATGACACAATACCTTGACGCCAAACTGGGCCGGATCACGCCCGAAATGCAAGCCGTCGCCGAACAGGAATTCCTGGACCCCGAATTCGTCCGGCAGGAAATCGAAGACGGTCGGCTCGTCATTCCCGCGAATAAAATCCATCTTGAAAAAGGGCTTGTACCCGTCGGCATCGGCTCGGCATTGCGGACTAAGATCAATGCCAATCTCGGGAACTCGGCCCTGTCCAGCGACAGCCGGTGCGAAATCGCCAAGGTGCAGTACGCGATCCGGTACGGCGCCGATACCGTCATGGATCTGTCGACCGGCGTGGAAATCGATTTGCTTCGGCAGCGGATCATCGACGAAGTGACCGTTCCCGTGGGTACGGTCCCGTTGTACCAGGTTTGCGAACAGCTTGACGATATCCTCGATATGACGCCGCAAATCTTCCTTGATGCCGTGGAGCATCAGGCGAAACAGGGTGTGGACTACATGACCATTCACGCCGGTTTGCTTCGGGAGCATTTGCCGTTGATCGATACCCGACTGGCCGGCATCGTCTCACGCGGCGGTTCGCTTACGGCCAAATGGATGGTCGCGCATAACGAGGAAAATCCGTTTTATACGCATTTCGACCAGCTTTGCGAGATCATGCGCGATTATGACGTCTGCTGGAGTATCGGCGATGGAATGCGGCCCGGCTGTTTGCACGACGCTTCGGACGGAGCCCAGTTCGGCGAACTCGAAGTGATGGGTCGGCTCGCACTGCGGGCCTGGGAGATCGGATGCCAGGTGATGATCGAAGGGCCCGGCCATGTGCCGCTGGACCAGATCGAAATGAACATGAAAAAGCAGGTGAAACTGTGTCACGGTGCCCCGTTTTACGTGCTGGGCCCCGTTGTGACGGATATCGCGCCGGGTTACGACCACATTACCAGCGCGATCGGCGCGTCGGTCATTGCCATGCATGGGGCCGCGATGCTTTGCTATGTCACGCCGAAGGAACACCTGGGTTTGCCGAACATGGAAGACGTGCGAAACGGCGTCATTTCGTACAAAATCGCCGCCCATGCCGCCGACGTGGCCCGGAAGCGACCCCATGCCCGGGACCGCGACGACGCCATGAGTCGGGCCCGATACACCTTCGACTGGGAAGAACAGTTCCGCTTATCGCTGGACCCCGACCGGGCCAGGGAATATTACGAGGAAAGCCGAAAGGACGTGGCGTGCCCCCAGCCCTCGGAAGATGGCCGGGAACATTATTGCACGATGTGCGGCCCGAAATTCTGCGCAATGAAAACCACGCAGGATCTTAACCGTTTGCGAAACGAAAAAGAGTTGAAAGAACAATAAAGGAACCCACCCCATGCAAGTCCGCTTTATTTCCGTCGCCCTGCTTTTCGCCGTTTTCACCGTTCCCCTTTTCGCCGAGGAAACCTGGAACATCGGCCGGCGCCCCAAGGAGGGGAAGTATCTCCACACGGACGAAATCCGAGTCGAAATGTCAGGCACATTCGATTCCGGCGGCGGTTTTTCACGGCTTCAAACGGCCAAATTGGAAAGTCGGATGGAAATTCGGCATGAACCGGACGGAAGCCGCACGGAAGCCATGTCGTGCATTAAAGTCAAGGAAAAAGAAGTCATGCCCGACGGAAGTGTCGCTTACGAGTACGACAGCGAAACGCCTGAAAAGTCCGATAAGGAGCTTCGGGACATCTTCGGGATTTTGCTCGAATCCCATTTCGCGATTAAATACGACTCCGACAATAGAATCGTGTCTCTTCATGGATTCGAAGAATTTTACAAAAAGTTGGACGACCTCGGAGAGATGAAAAAACACGAAGAGATTCGAAGTCGTTACAAAAAGAACCGCGAAACGGGCAAAACCATGATTGAGCTTTACAAGGGAGTCCTCCGACCCGAGCCCGTCAAGGTCGGACAAACATGGACGACCTTTGACGGGGAAGTGACATTGGAAAAAACGAAGCAACATGTCAAAGGCACGGCGACCTTGCAGGAGATTCAGCGCGAGAACGGACGCCCCGTCGCGGCGATCATCAAGAGCGATTACGAGTTCAAGCAAACGGAAATATGCGAGGAAGAGAGCGACGAAAGGCGGCGGACGACGTCGGAAATGGGCCGGCAATCCTCTTGGACCGGTCGCTACGACCTGGATTTGCATATAACGACCC
>JBEBTM010000250.1:0-6645 GCA_040393745.1 Thermogutta terrifontis
AGATTGGCGGCCCTGGCGTAACAAACCCGAAACCCGGATTATTAGAACGATAATATGCCCTGGAATGAAATCTACAATCGCGATTGCCTCGAAGGGATGCGTGAACTCCCCGAAGGTTCGGTCGATCTGGTTTTCGCAGATCCGCCGTTCAATATCGGATATTCGTACGACGTGTACCACGATCGACTGGAAGACAACGAATATTTGAATTGGTCCCGGAATTGGATGGCCGAGACGGTTCGGGTGCTCAAACCCGACGGGACGTTCTGGCTGGCCATCGGCGACGAATTCGCGGCCGAGTTGAAGGTTTGCGCAACGCGGGAACTCGGACTCTCCTGCCGAAGTTGGGTCGTCTGGTATTATACTTTCGGCGTGAATTGCACACGAAAATTCACCCGGTCGCACGCCCATCTTTTTCATTTCGTGAAAGACGAAAAGTCGTTCACGTTCAACGACGAACCGATCCGGGTTCCCAGCGCCCGGCAGCTTGTTTATAACGACAAGCGGGCCAATCCCCGAGGACGGTTGCCCGATGATACCTGGATTCTTAGGCCCCAGGAACTCGAACGGGAATTCGGCTCCGACAAGGACACCTGGTTCGTTTCACGTGTTTGCGGCACCTTCAAAGAGCGTGAAGGATGGCACGGCTGCCAAATGCCCGAGGCGGTGTTGCAGCGGATTATTTCCGTTTCAAGCAACCCGAACGATATCGTGCTCGATCCCTTCATCGGCAGCGGCACCACGGCGATCGTCGCCAAAAAACTCGGTCGACAATACATCGGTTTCGAACTTTCCGGAGACTATTGGAAACAGGCTCAAAAGCGGCTGGATGCAACTGAGGTCGAAAAGGAAGATTTTGCACGAAAACATGAACAAGAACCGGTAAAACCGAAGCCGACGAAGAAAATCGCCAAGCCGGGAAGTCGGGTCTTCGGAAAAAAGAAAAAAACGAGTCAAAAAACGTTGCTTGACGAGGAATAGCACGGCTCCGAAAAACCCCGACGTTTTAGCGATTTCGCTTTGGGATTTCCCCGCAAATCATCTCGGCGATTTCTTCCGCGGCGAGCGTTTCCGTATCGATCATCCTGTGGGATGTTTCCTCATATAGGGGGCGGCGTTTTTCCAATAGGGCGATGATTTCCTCGGCCGCGGGAAGGTCTGTCAAGCTCGGCCGGGTCGTCGGTGAATTCGGATCGCCTTGAAGACGCCGCAGAATCGTTTCAGGCGACGCCGTGAGCCAGACGACATGCCCCGACTGTCTCAGGAGCCGCCGATTTTCCGGACGTAATATCGCGCCGCCGCCCGTGGCCAGAATCATCGGACCTTCGGTATTGTTCAAAATGTCGGCGAGAATCTTGGATTCCCGGTCCCGGAATGCGGTTTCTCCTTCCCGTGCAAAAATATCGGCGATGCTCTTCCCCGATTGCCGCTCGATTTCCGGATCACTGTCCAAGACGGGTATGTCGAGTTTCGCGCCGAGGATTTTCGCAACGGTCGACTTTCCCGTGGCGCGGTAGCCGATCAGGATGAGAAACGGAAATTTCTGATTGTCGTTTTCAAGTCGGATAAAGGTCATGAGGGAGACGGTAGGTTTCAGGCGTCGGATTTCCTATTTCGAAAATCCGCCATTCTTGCCATGACGAACAGCAAATCGGCGAGGCGGTTCAGGTAGGTAAGCAAAGTTTCGGAGATTTTCGGCTCCCTTCGACGCAGGGCGACCAATCGACGTTCGGCGCGGCGACAGACGGTGCGGGCATGATGGAGCCTGGCCGAAACGGGACCGTCACCGGAAATCACAAAAGCGGTCAGCGGAGGCAGAAAAACTTCGATGGCGTCGATCTCGTCTTCCAGTCGTTTTACGGTGTCCCGGTCGATCTTGCGGACATCATACCGAACCGGCTCCAAGCATGCGATTTCGGTCATGAAGTCGATCAGTTCACGTTGAATCCGATGGACAAGCGCGGCCGGCTCCGGCGGCAATGTTTCGCACCGGGCCAGGCCCAGCACGGCGGACAGTTCGTCGATTTCGCCGCACAGCTCGATCCGGGAATGATCCTTGCCGACCCGGGGGCCTCGGTAGATCGAGGTTTCGCCGCCATCACCGCCACGTGTGTAAATTCGTTTTTGAGAGTGAGAATTCTGTTCCATACACGTCAGTATAACAAACAACGTCGTCGGAGGAAAGTCGCACCTAGTGTCAATAGACGAGCGCAATCCGCAGGAAAGCCAGTGCGATTCCCAGCAGGAAAAAACCGACGCCCATGAAAGGCACCCCGTACCACAAGCCGGGAGTGCCCTGGATTTCCCGCGTTTCCGGACAAAAAGTTAGCGGACTGTCGAGCGTTTCCGCAATGAAGGAGTTCTTCGGTTTTTCCTCGTCAAGGAAGACCGTAACCCATTCGCCGGGTCTTTGCCGGAGCAAGCTCACCGGAAGAGGCTCCCGATCTCCCGATTCGGAAAAGATCGCCTTCGTTTTGCCGAACATGCCGACCCGCCATCGCTCAACAGGGCCCCTTTCCAGGAGTCGGACCAAATCGCGACGCCGAACGACGCAGTATAAAACCGTGCCGAAAACCGTGACGGTCGCCAGGGTCAGGAAAAAACCGGCCACGGCCAGGCCCATGTACATCTCGCTGTACGAAAACGAATCGTCCAGCAGCAGGCTTTCCCGCTCGGTCCGGTAATGCAGCAGCGGAACGGCTTGACCGACATGAAAGCGTCCCCTCGGCAGCCAGCCCGGATTTTTGCACCGAATCACACGTCCGTCGGGAAGCGTCTGCTCCAGGGTGAGAATGTCCCGGCCGGGCTCGGACGGCGCGCCGCTGGGGGCCATTTCCGTGCTGGAATCCGCGACATGGACGACCACGCCCGGTCCCGCCTGATCCCAGCGCCAGGGCAGGAAGCCGTAGCGAAGCTCCTGCGGGTCCGTGACGAAAAGGATCATCGTGAAGATCAGGGGCATGAACGCGAGCAGGGGGACGTAAACCTTGGACACCTGCCCCGCGTCGCCCGAGAACAGGAGGGCCCGCCGCGCCTGCGGAGAAACGTTTCTCGGCGGCGGCCCGAAAACCGGCAATCGGTCTCGCTCGGAAGTGAGCAACTCATCGACGTTCTCGTTTTCCAACGTGTCCAGGAATTCGTTCAAAAATGCCTCGTTCCGCTTTTGAAGGCGACCGCGAACGAAAACGTAAACGGCAAGAGTCAAACCCAGCACGGCGGCGATCAAGGCGGTCCAGGCCGGAATTCCAATGTCTTTCGGGGGAAACGCGATCCCGAGAGCGATCATGACGGGAATGCAAATCAGCGTCGCAAAGGCGGCCATCGATTCCCGATCCTGGAAAAACCGACGGTGAAGCGCGGTGTACCGTAATTTTCGTTGCAAGTCCAAAATCGGGGCCCGATCCACGACGTCGGGCATCACGGTAAGCAATTTTGTGAGAAAGGGCAGCAGATTCTCGTTGTTTGCGTGAATGTGAAAAACGGTTTCCTTGCCGCCGGTCAAGACGGATACGGCCACGCCGCTCCGGATGGAACCGCATTTCGTACTGAAAGACGCGATGTCGCCCCAAGGCAGAAAAACGCGTTGATCCCGAGCGCTTCGCAGCAGGAGTCCGTCCCGGAGAATGATCCATCGGGACGGGATGTAGTCGTCCCGTTTCACGACCATGAACATCATGCCGGCCAGGAGAGCGAACTGGAAGGAGAATACCGCGCCGGCGGACTCACCCAGGCAGGCGAAGAAGATCGTCAGGGCGATGAGAAAAATCGTAACGGCTCCCATCAAACGGATGACGCCGCGATAACAGGCGATGCGGCGGCGCTGGGTCTCTTCGGAGCAGGTCCAGGGCTCGCCAATTTGCGTGCTATGTTTTTGCTCGAAAAGAATGGGAAAAAGCCGGTGGAATTCCGGACGCACCGAGCTGGGCTTGTCGGACATGGCGACGTCTCCGGGATGTGTCTCGTTTAGCTGGAACGTCAAAGACGTCCGCGCTTATTCTACCGAAACGGGCGATGATGTGCAACGAAATAAACCGACGTTTCGTTTACGAGCAGACGTTCACTCAGTCACCGTTGCCTGCGACGCTCGGCACAACGATTTAGGGATTGCTCGAAAGGGAAAAATCGCCTAAAATGGACGCCGTGAACAGCGTCTTCTCGTTTCCCGTATATGGTATTAAATGAGTTCCCAACAGTCTTTTGATTCCTCGCTCGTTGAGCAGGCCCGAAATCAGATTCGGACGATCGTTAGTGAGATTGCCCAAATCTCCAAACTTGACATCGTGCCGGACGAATACCACGGTGAGTTCCTGCACCGAGTCGTGTCGGCGATCAATGCGCTCGGCGGGGCCATTTGGACTTTTGACGAAGGGACCCTGACACTCGCTTACCAGGTTAATTTTAAGGAGTTAGGTCTCCAAAGCAACGAAAACGCGGCTCGAAAACATGCCCGGATGCTCTACCGAATGCTCCACGGGCCCGAAACCGGTACGATCATCCCACCCCATGCGGGCATCGAAGGCGGAGAGGAATCCGGTAACCCCAGCGACAAACTTTTACTCTTTTGCCCCATTCGAACCGAGTTGGAAGTCGTTGGACTCGTTGAAGTGATCCAGCGTCCTGATATCCCCTTGGCCACACAGCAGGGTTTTCAGCGTTTTTTGGCCCAGGTTTGCGTGCTGGCGACGGATTATTACAAAAACCGTCAACTTAGGAACTTCGGCGAGCGGCAGAATCTTTGGACCCAGCTCGAAGAATTCACCCGAACGATCCATCAAAGTCTTGATGCCCGCGAAACGACGTACACCATCGCCAACGAGGGTCGTCGTTTGATCGAGTGCGATCGGGTCAGTTTGGCCTTGCGCTATGGCAACCGCTGCAAGATCATCGCCGCGAGCGGGCAGGACACCGTCGACAAACGGTCCACGGCGGTTCGGCTGCTCGGTAAACTGGCCACGGCGGTCGTCAAAGCCGGCGAGCCTGTCTGGTACACAGGCGACACCACGGACTTTGCCCCGCAGGTGGAAAAGGCGGTCGAGAATTATGTCGACGAAGCCCACACAAAAATGATCGCCGTGTTTCCGCTGGTCCGCAAACCGAAAACCGATTCCGAGACCGAAGACGATCCTTCGCAACGCGGCAAAGCGGAAAAACCGTTCGGCGCCCTTTTGGTCGAGCAAATCGAGGACAGCCGGGTTCCCGAACGCATGAGAAAGCGCGTCGAAATCGTTGCCGAACATGCCCGCACCGCCTTGGGAAACGCCTTGGAGCATCAAAGTATTTTCCTCATGCCGCTGTGGAAAATGCTCGGCAAGTCGAAGCTGCTGTTCACGGCTCGAACGCTGCCCAAGACGCTCTTGGTGACGGCGCTCATCGCGGTTTTGGCGGGCGTGCTCACGTTTTTGCCTTGGAAATTCCTGATGCACGGCAACGCGACCATCGAGCCCGTGATCCGGCAAACCGTGTTCGCCCCCGTGGACGCCGAAGTCAAACAACTTTTCGTCGACCACAAAACCGAGGTTCGCGGGCCTTTCGAGCAGGATGGACAGCTTTTCTGTACGCCACTGGTCGAACTATACAGTTCCGAGCTTGAAAGTCAAGGCATCCAACTTCTCGGCGAGCGACTCGAAATCGAGGAGCAGCGTGCCTCGCTGGAAAAACAAAAGCAGGATCCCGACAAGGAGCTCAAGGAGTCGGACCGGACCGAGCTGTTCGGTAAAATCCAGCAAGCGGAAATCCGGCTTGAAAACAACAAAAAACGCTACGAGATTTATCTCAAACAGCTTGAAGACCTTTTGGTCGTGGCCCCCATCGACGGATCGGTCATCACGCTGAACCTGAAAGAGAAGCTCACCGAAAAGCGGCCCGTGAGCCGAATGCAGGCGCTCATGGAAGTCGCCGATTTGAAGGGCCCTTGGCAGCTTGAAGTCGCCATGCCGGAAAAACGGATGGGGCATATCATGAGCCACTGGAACGAACTTCGGAAGACGGACCCCAAGGCCCGGCTGCGTGTCGAATTCATCATGGCGAGCGATCCCGATGTGAAATATTACGGTACGGTTATGGACGACGGCATCCACGACCGGGCCGAAGTGCGAAGCGACCAAGGCAGCGCGGCCGCATCGTCCACGGGCATGAATACGGTGCTGATCAAAGTCGCCTTGGACGACGACCCCGCGAAATTGCCCCCGTCGCTCCGGCCCGGTGTGGAATGCCTCGCGAAAATCGACTGCGGCGAACGCCCCTTGGGCTACGTCCTGTTCCACGAAGCGATTGCTTTCGTACAAAAAAATGTATTATTTCGATGGTTCTGAAAACGCATCCGCTCCACCGTTATCAATCACGGAAATTATTATGCAACGTTAAAAATCGGACGCTGCTCCGAAAGAACCTCCGGCCTCCCCACTCCCAGTCTCTCATGTTCAACACACTTGCCCTGATCGCCCTTGCCCCGTTGGCCGGCTCCGATGCCGGTGAACCACTTGTTTTTGCACAAAAGCCGGCCGTGATTCGGTTCATTGGCGAGAAAACGGAGCCGACGTCGGAATTCGCTGCCGTTCATCTGGTCGCCCGGGCCGCCGATGCCGGGGAACGACGCCCCGCCGGAGCGGTCCCCCGTGCCGCGGCCCCACCCCCCCCCCCCCGGCG
>JBEBTM010000251.1:0-6617 GCA_040393745.1 Thermogutta terrifontis
GGACGTCGACCAGGAAAATTTCAACCTGTTGGACCAGGATGTGTTGAAAAACGGCATCATGGACGCCTGTCGGGTCGGGGGTGTGAGCTTTTTGGCGTATTCCCCGTTGGCCAACGGAATTTTGACGGGCAAACTCTCGCCGGACCGCGTTTACGGCAAAGGCGATTTGCGGAGTACCCGGCCGCGTTTCCAGCCGGAGAACGTCCGAAAAATCAACGCCCGGCTGGAACGGCTCCGGCCGATGGCCAATGCTTATGGGTTGACGCTCGCCCAGCTTGTCATTGCCTGGACCGCATCGAAGTACGAAAAAATGCACGTCCTCTGCGGTGCGAGAACACCGGAGCAGGCCACGGAAAACGCCAAAGCGGGCACGGTCGCACTTCGTACCGATGAAGTCGCGGAGATCGAACAGATTTTTTCCGAGTAAACTTTCATCACCGATACGGGAGCCGTCGTGCATTTCGCAAGTGCCATGTCCGAATCAATGTCAATACTCCCCGGCGAAGTTCCTGAACGCATCGGTTTGATCGCCGGTTGGGGACGCTATCCGATTTACCTCGCGCAGGCCCTGAAACAGCAGGGAACGAAGGTCTATTGCATGGGCGTGATCAACCATTCCGACCCTGTTTTGAGGGATATTTGCGACGATTGGGCTCCGCTGGGCCTGGGTCGGCTTCAATCGGCATTCCGTTTTTTTCAGCGGCATGGGTTGACCCAAGGGGCCATGGCTGGGAAAATCAACAAGAAGTTGCTTCTCGATCCGATGCTCCTCTGGCAGCAATTGCCGGATTTTTTTACGCTTCGAACCTTTATGCCGATGTTTCTGACCCGGCAAAAGGATTGTAAGGACGACACGTTGCTCATGGCGGTCGTCCATGCGTTCGAGAAAAACGGAATTCAACTTTTACCGGGCACCGACTTGGTGCCGGAATTGCTCGTGAAACGCCAGAAACTCACTCGCCGGGGTCCGACCGCCGCGGAATGGAAAGACATCTGTTTCGGTTGGACGATGGCCAAGGAAATGGGTCGCCTCGACGTGGGGCAGAGCGTTTGCGTACGCAATCAAGCTGTGCTGGCCGTGGAGGCGATCGAAGGGACCGACGAATGTATTCGCCGGGCCGGTTCGCTCAGTCCGGCCGAGGGGTTTGTCGTCGTAAAAGTGGCCAAACCGCAGCAGGACATGCGTTTCGACGTGCCCACGTTCGGACTCCTGACGCTTCAAACGATGTACGAATCCGGTGCCCGGGCCCTGGCCATTGAAGCGGACCGGACCATCTTCATCGATCGACAGGACGTGGTCGACTTTGCGAACCTGCACAATATCGTGATTGTCTCGATTCACGAGGACGACGGCGACCGGGAAAAATCGCCTTTCCCGGAATTTCCGAGCGAATAGCGTGTCCGCGTCTTGCCATTCGACCGACGAACGGGTCTATTATTGGAATATTCGGCATAATTGTTAAAGGCTCTCCATTTTCGCGACGATTCTAAGGGGTGACAAACTGTTTTTCCTGTTTGAATCTCCCCACCCGGTCGGGCTGTCCGCCCCCGCGAAACAATGGAAACTCGCTTCAAAACAGCCCTGACAGCCCTAGCTGTCTTTTGCGTTCTGGCCTTTTGGATGGAATCGGCCACGGCTGGAAATTCCGTGACGGTACGTCCGCAATCGCTTTCCGGTTTGTTTGGCGTGAAAGCGGAAGACACGTCCTTGCTGGGCAAGAAAATCGACGTTGAATTCGGACCCGGCCCCGTTTTTCGCGGCCAAAAGACCGACAACGGTCGCCTTTGGACGAGCTTCTATTATTCCGGCTCCGCTTTGGAGCCAAAAGACGCCGATGTGAAAATCAGGCCGGACCTGTACGGATTCCAACTTGGGTTGGACATTCCCAAAACAAAAACCGTTTGTTCGAACTACTTCATGAACATCGGTCGAAGCAATACGGATTTCGACAGCGACGCCCGATCCAAGGTCAATCATTACCAATTCGGCTTCGGTAAGCGGATCGACTGGGGCATGGGGTACATCGGTTACACATCCTCACTCACCTACGACGATTACAAGATTCGTGACCGGATTTCGAACAAACAGCATTCCGGCGACGGGCTCCAGGCGAACATTTCCGGCGAAGCGGCTCTCTGTTGGGGTGGTGACACATGGAAGTTCCGTCCGTTTTACGGTCTCCAATATGATTTCCTCTACCACGGTCGATTGGGCAAGGCGGGCAGCGCCTTCATGAGCGATAGTAACGACCACAGTCTGCAACAGTTCATCGGACTGCGTTTTACCAAGAGTTTTTTCTATTCCATCGACTGGCAGCTTCGGGCGTCCTGGGTTCACCAAATGCTCGGTCACACGCCACCGTTTTTCAGCACTCGGTTTTCTTCGATCAGCGCCACGGGCGTGCCCACTCCGGCGGTACCGTTTTTCGGCGGTGACGTTGGCCGCGATTGGGCCTGGCTCGGCACGGGCGTCCAGTTCGACTTCCATCACTGGTATTTGTTCTTCGATTACGACCTGCTCGTTAATGGCCGGCAGAACTCCCACATCGCATCGATGCTCATTTGCCTGACATGGTAAGCCACCTCGCCACGTCCTTGGCCCAGTAGGTCAGAATAATGCTCGCACCGGCCCGGGTCATGGCGGTCAGGGATTCGAGAACGACCGCCTTTTCGTCGATCCAGCCGTTCTGCGCAGCCGCTTTGACCATGCTGAATTCGCCGGAGACATTGTAAGCGGCAATCGGCACGCCTTCGAAGCGGTCTCGAACCATACGGATGATATCGAGGTACGCCAAGGCCGGTTTGACCATGACGATGTCGGCCCCTTCTTTCAGGTCCAAAGCAACTTCCCGACTCGCCTGGCCCGGCGACGCGGCGGGGTCCATTTGATAAGTTCGGCGATCCCCGAATTGAGGGGCACTTTCCGCGGCGTCCCGAAACGGTCCGTAAAAGGCGCCGGAATATTTCGCGGAATAACTCATCACGGGAATCCGCTCGAAACCTTCGCGGTCCAAACCGCCGCGAATGGCCCGAACCATGCCGTCCATCATGCCGCTGGGAGCGATCAGGTCCACGCCGGCGCGAGCTTGGACCAAAACCTGCCGGACCAGATTTTCCAGCGTGGCGTCGTTGTCCACATCTTTACCGCCGCCGGTCGTATCACAGAGAACACCGCAGTGGCCGTGGTCGGTATATTCGCAGAAGCAAACGTCGGTCACTACGAGCAACTTGTCATCCACGGCGTCCCTGGCGGCACGCACGGCGCGGGCGATGATTCCGTTTTCGCTCATTGCATCGCTGCCCACGGCATCTTTGTGCTCCGGAATTCCGAAGAGCAAAACGCCGCCAAGTCCGAGTGAAGCGGCTTCTTTGACTTCCTTCACAAACTCGTCCAGAGAAAGCTGGAAGTTGCCGGGCATGGATGGGATCGGCTGCCGAATTCCCTCGCCGGGACGCACGAACAGCGGCAGAATCAGCCGGTCCGGGGAGAGCGAAACTTCGCGGACGAGATTTCGAATCGCTGGTTGATACCGCAAACGACGCATCCGTGTTCCCGGAAACGAAGCATTGTCCATGAGAAATCTCCTCGTTTTGCGAATCCACATTCCGGGGACGACACCACGCATCCCCGGTTCGATTTCAGGCGTTCTGTTTGTCCATCGCCGCAATGGCTCCCTGGTTGAAGCACAGGGCGACGATCACCGGAAACTCGCCGTCGACAACGACTTTGCACAGGACCGTTTCGAGTACCTGGGTTTCGGGAATCTGCGGCATTCCGAAGCCGATTTCCGGTACGGTCAGTGTAAATTGGCCGCCCATTTCTTCCAGCAGCAACATGAGGCGGCCACCAAGCACGTTCGTCAGTTCGGAAATGAGATCCCGAATCAACGGGTTATCAAGTTCAAACGCCTCACCGGCGTACATGTTTTCCGCAAGAGCCCTGGCAAGTCCTTTGGAGACGATGAACCAGACGGAATGCACTTCCGGCGAGTTGACTTTCATGCAAGCCCAGCACCAGTCGTCCTGATTCTCGACCATTTGATCGAAATCGACTTCGCGTGGCGTGATGGCCATGCCTTCGACCTGGCTGCCGAGCGAGGTGCTTTCGCCCCAGGGGTCGGCGGCGGGCGGTGCGATTCCGCTGGTTCCCCAAGCGTCGTCGCTGGAATCGCCCCAGCCGTCCGCGACCGGCGGAGCAGTGGCAGGCTCGCCCCCACCATCGTCGGCCGTTGGAGGTTCGTCGGCACCGGGGGCGTCTTCGTCATCGGAACCCCAACTGTCGCTACCGCCGATCATGGCCGGTTCCACGGCCGGTTCGGACATCGCAGTCCCCCAAGCGTCGCCGGAGTCGGCAACCGCGGTATCGTCGCCCCAACCGCCGGTTGCCGCACCCCCGGCGTCACCGCCAACGGAAAAGTCTTCGTCCG
The DNA here is from genome assembly GCA_040393745.1 of Thermogutta terrifontis. GTDB lineage: Bacteria > Planctomycetota > Planctomycetia > Pirellulales > Thermoguttaceae > WRKP01. The sequence goes on from JBEBTM010000251.1 coordinate 4,428, forward strand.
ACTGCGTGAATTCCTCGTCTCCGACTTTGATCGAGCAAGGAATCACTTCGGCGAAAGCCATTGTTTCCAAGGTTTCACGAACCGCATTAAAAAGGAGTTGACCGTAATTCTTGGGAATCATGACAGGAAAACGGGAAAGAAGTTTGCAGGAAAAAACGTCGACTCGTCATTTCGCTATGTCCGAAATGACCGTCACGGGCCGAACAACTCATCTGCCTGTGGTCACTCGTCACCACTTCCATCGGTACCGCGCAGGATGGCATTGACCTGGTGGATGGCTTCGATGAGGATCGGCGGGCTGATCGGCTTGGACAGGATTTTCGTCGCGCCCAACTCCATGAGTTCTTTTCGCTGCTCTTCGTTGCCGGCGCTGGTCACGACCAGTACCGGCGTACCGCTTAGACGCGGACTCATGGAAATACGGCGCATCAGTTCGATTCCGTTCATATTCGGCATGGTCAGGTCCGTCACGAGCAGGTCGGCTTTGACTTCTTTCATGCGCAGGATCGCTTCGCTCCCGTCGGACGCTTCATAAAAGTTCGCCTCGCCGAGCCCGGCAATTTCCAAGCAGCGTCGGATGAACATTCTCGCCAAAGCGGAATCATCGGCAATTACGATATTCTTGATCATAGAAGTAGCGACTAGTGACTTATTCAAAGTTCCCAATCGGGGCGACCGGGACAGGAGAGGACGATGCGACCGGAGTCGCGGTACAGGGTCACGGTACGACTGTGCGAGCCACCGACATCTTCGGCCACGGCGCCCAAGCCGTATTGCCACAAAATTTTCTTTGCGGCCAGGACGTTGCGTTTGCCAATGTTGAACGTGTTGTTCGGGTCGGCCACGTTGGCGCCGCCGGCCATTTTGATGATCAGATTGGACGGTTTGGAAAGACTGCCGGCCGTGCGTTTCATGATTTCCATCAAGGCGGGAATGCCCGTATCGGCGAAATAGCCGGGAAGCTGCTTGGCCCGATCTGGCGACACGCTGGAGTCGGGCAGCGCGATGTGGTCCATACCGACACATCGCGTCCCCCGGTCCAAAACCATCAGCGCGATACAGGACCCCAGGGCCATGGTTCGGATCACACCCCCTTCCGATTTGGTGGCTCCGTAGTCGCCGACCCCGAGCATGATCCTTGATTGATTACTCGCTTGCATCATCACAGTGCAGGATTCTTCCATACCCGACCGAAACACGCGGAAGGCGTTTCCTGTGGCGGCGGGCTCCGTCTTGACTTATCGCCCCTGACGATAGGTCGGTTTTAATAAAGGGAAATCACATAGGTACGTTTCAATCATCCGCTTATCGCAGCAATCCCTGGAGCGTCTGCGCGATTCTTGGCAAGGGAACGAGCGACTCGGCCCCTCCCCTCTCATAAGCTTCCTTGGGCATGCCGAAAACAACGCTCGTCGCTTCGTCCTGGGCAATACAACGTGCTCCGGCATCACGCATCGCCTTCATGCCGTTGGCTCCGTCGGCCCCCATGCCGGTCAGCATGGCCCCGATGGCCTTGTTTCCGACGTTTTTAGCGACGGAATTCATCATCATTTCGACCGAAGGACGATGCCCGCAACAGAGCGGCGCGTCGAATACCCGGACTTTCCAACCCACGGGCGCCCGAATGACTTCGAGTTGCTTGCCGCCTTGAGCGATGAGCACCCGACCGTCGAAAATCGGGTCGCCGTCTTCCGCCTCTTTTACAATCACCTGGGCCAATCCATTGAGCCGGTCCGCGAACATTTTCGTGAAGCCGACGGGCATGTGCTGTACAACGATCGTGCCGACGAAATTTCTCGGAAAACCGCAGATCACTTCACGCAGGGCTTCGGTACCGCCGGTGGAGGCGCCGATGGCACAGATTCGGGCCGAAGGTGTTTGGCCCGCCGCTTTGGCTCCCACGGCTCCGCCGCCTGTGGCCGGGGCATATTGCTTGTGCTTCCAGTGGGAAACGTTGGCCGTGGAGGCAATCTTCACTTTGGTACGCAATTCATCGATCATTTGGTCGAGACTGCCGCTCTTGGGTTTGGCCACGAAGTCGACCGCCCCGGCCGCCATGGCTTCGAGCGTCGTTTTCTGTCCCCGTTCAGTCAGGCTGCTGACCATCACCACGGGAATCGGATACTGCGGCATGAGCTTGCGCAAAAACTCGACGCCGTTCATCTTCGGCATTTCCACGTCCAAAGTCAA
>JBEBTM010000252.1:0-6608 GCA_040393745.1 Thermogutta terrifontis
TACCCCGGTGCTTTTGTTTTAATTTCACCCCCGGGGGGGCTTCACCCTGTTTTACGTATTTTACCACCACATCCACGCGGGCGCGCCAACCCCCCCCCCACGGCTCCAGGCGTTTGAAAGCCTGCTCGAACTGCCGCCGTCGATCGGACCGATGGTTCGCGTACCGAAACAGGACATATTGCCCAACGGACCGCTGTCGGACGAGAGAATCGACTCGCTGCTGCTCGAATTGGGGCTCGTCACGCAAGATGAACTTGTCGCGAAAACGGAGGAGGAGGAAGAGGAAGAACGACAACGGCGGCGTCATTTCGCGGGTTGGGCCGAGGACCGTGTCTTCGTGATCCCGCTTGCGGAAAAACTGCGGCGACTTTTTACGTTCGAATATCCCAAGGTCGACGTGCGGATCAACCCCGTCTGGGCCGCGGGAGAAGTGCTGCTGGAGTTTCAAGGTGATTTCAACAAATACGTCACGGCCCGGTCGATGCAGAAGCAGGAGGGCGTGATCTTCCGGCATCTCCTGAGACTCATTCTTTTGTTACAGGAATTCCTCCGCATGACGCCCGCGGACGGTTCGCCGGAAGACTGGCGCACGGACTTGGAAGAGATGACGTCCCGGTTGATCGACTGTTGTTCGAAAGTGGACCCCAAAAGTACCGAAGAAACGCTTGAACGAGCCATTCAAGCGAGCTTGGACGAAGCGATGTGATTCCCGAACCTTTGCCCTGTTATTGAAATCATGCCGAAAAAAACATTGAAACGCTGCGACTGGTGCGGTGACGATCCGCTTTATGTAACGTATCACGACGAAGAATGGGGCCGACTCGTCGAAGACGATCGGACCATGTTCGAATTTCTCACGCTCGAAAGCGCGCAGGCCGGTTTGAGTTGGATCACGATCCTGCGCAAGCGTGAGAACTACCGGAAAGCCTTCGCAAAATTCGATCCGAAAAAAGTGGCCCGATTCACGGATGACGATGTCGAACGGCTCATGAACGATCCCGGCATCATCCGGAACCGTCTCAAGATCCGTGCCGCGATTTCCAATGCCAGACTCTTCCTCGACATTCAAAAAGAGTTCGGGACATTTTGCGATTATCTTCGGACCTTCCTGCCCGGTGGGAAGCCCGTGGTCAACCGCCGAGGTTCCTGTGCGGAAATACCGCCCCGAACGGAATTATCCGACGCGATCAGCGCGGACATGAAGCGCCGCGGTTTGAAATTCTTCGGTTCGACCATCTGCTACGCCCACCTCCAGGCAACGGGGTTCGTCGACGATCATCTGGACGATTGTCATTGCAAAAAAAAGGCAAGTCGATGAGTACGGGAAATTCGGTAGCAAGGAAAATGATTGACCCGGACTTCGTCGGGCGAGGTTGTCGTCCTTGCCGAGATTTACACGTCCGACGAAGCGTGATAAAATGGGCCAATGAGATTTGATCTGACCAACGCTTCCTTTCGTGTCCTCCAGCGGGCTTCCGAATTGCAGTTTTCAGGTACGGCGTCGCAGATATTCGCCGGGAAACTCCTGATCGCCCTGTTCGACGAAGACGAATCCCGCGCGGCCGTCTGGCTTGCCGAAGCCGGTTTGACCAAGGACCGGTTTTATACCGCCTTCGGACTTCCCACCGTGGAAGCGACCTTGCAATCGCCGATCACGGCTCCTCCATTTCCCATGGGCGATTACGGTGTGCCCCCATCGCCCCTGACCCGTCCGGACGACGATAGCATTCGCATCACCGCCGCCCAGCGCGACGGCCAAGCAACGCCGGTCGGTTATCCCGGCCCGAACAATTCGCCTCCGGAAGACGGAAGTGTCGCCGTGCCCCATCGGCCGACTTACCGACGGGAACCCGATCAGTGGGTTGCCTCGGAACAAAACGATTCCCCGGCCCGATCGAAACGCTATTCACTTTATCCCCCGTTTCGGCCCGATTCGAAATACCGGAGCTTGGCCCGATTCTACGTCGACGACTTGCCGGTCAGCGTGGGACCGCTTGCCATGGAACTTGAGGAGACTTTGGCGACGCTACTCCAGCGGTTTGCACGAACGGACGGGACCGACAATCGTCGCCGGATCCCCGCCTCGGGCGGCGGGGCGACCATCGCGGAACTCGGCGGTAGCTTCGCACCCACGGGCGTTTCCTTCGCCACGGAGCATTTACTGCTGGCCGTGGCCATGGACCAAGGCGACGTGGGCGATTGGCTCCGGGAACACGGCCTTGATGCGGCGGAACTCTACGAACGAATCATCGCCGTGAATTCCAACGGACACGACGAAACGACATTCGAATCCGTCCCTGTCCCTGAGGGAGAAACGGATATCACGGCGGAAATCCGGCCGGAAACGGAATCGACGACCCCGCCCGAAGATATTCGCACGAATACGCGATCCATGGAAGATCGGCGTTTGGCCCGGTTGATCGATGCCGCCGCAAATCGCGCCCGGGAAGCCGTTCGGGTCATCGAAGATTTCGCCCGGTTCATGCTCGACGATGCCACGCTGACCCGGCAACTCAAGGAATTCCGGCATGAACTCCAGGCCGCGCTGGATTTCATGCCGATCCGAACCCGACTCGAATCGCGGGACACGGAACAGGACGTCGGCACGCAAATCGAAGGCCGGGGCGAATACCGTCGTGAAACGATTCACGATGTTTTGGCCGCGAATTTCAGCAGGTTGCAGGAATCGCTGCGGAGCCTGGAGGAATTCGGAAAATTGAATGATGGCGAAAGGGCCCGACGTTTCGAACGCCTGCGATATCGGTGTTATACGCTCCATAAAGTCGTCGCGACGTCCGAGACGTCCATCCCCGGGGCGGTTGCAGAAACGAAAATAACGGCTCGTCCGTCGCTGGAACACGACCGACTTTACGCACTTTTGGATGCCCGGGACGACGAAGCCGCTTTCGAAGATACGGTTCGAGCCCTGATTTCCGGCGGTGTAACCGTGATCCAATTGCGGGACAAAAACGTCGACGACCGAACCCTGTTGGAGCGGGCCGGGATGCTCCGGCGTTTGGTCGACGAATCCGGGCAGCGTGTGCTGACGATCGTGAACGACCGGCCGGACCTGGCGATTCTCGCCGGTGCGGACGGAATCCACGTCGGGCAGGAAGAAATTTCGTGCGAAAATATTCGCCGCCTCGTCGGTCCCGGAATGCTCGTCGGGGTTTCGACGCATAACATCGAACAGGCCCGGTCGGCGGTGCTGGATGGAGCGGATTACATCGGTGTGGGGCCCGTGTTCGATTCGACGACAAAATATTTCGATGCGACCCTGGGGACGGATTTCCTCCGGGAGGTCGCTGCCGAGATTTCGATTCCCGCCTTTGCCATCGGGGGAATCACACTGGAAAATGTCGGCCAGGTTCTTGAAGCGGGGATTCACCGCGTAGCCTTGTCGGCGGCCTTGCTGGGGGCGCCTGACATTCAAAAAGCGGCGGAAGAGTTCATGGAAATCCTCGCCCGCTCGTAAATGCCACAAAAAAATTCTTCCCCCGATTGCGGATTTTCGTCTTGACTCATTATGACGACCGTAATAGAATGCCGCTATTACAACGTTCATAATCCGCAAACTTCACCCGAAAGATCGCCCATGCACACCGCACCCACTCCGCTGACGGAAGGGGAATTGGAATTGATGCAAATTCTCTGGCAGCTTGGCCCTGTGACGATTTTGGAAGCGCAAAAAGGTTTCGACCGTCCCATCGAATATCCCACGGTGCAGACCCGACTCAACCGACTCGTAGAAAAGGGGTTGGCACGAAAATCGCGAACCCGACCCGCCAAATATTCTTCGGCGATTGAAAAGTCGCAGGCATCGGCGGGGCACCTGAACATTCTACTTGACCGAGTCGCCGGAGGCAGTGTCGTTCCGCTCATTTCGCAACTTCTCGAAGAGCACTCACTTTCCGAGGCCGAACTGGATGCCCTGAAAACCCTTATTTGTCGAAAGGAGCGGGACCGTGCCGAGTCATCTCGTTGAACTCTTTTCCATCGTAACGCCGCTGATCTTGCGGGCCGCTCTTTTGGTGGCCGTGGCATTTTGCCTCGTTTTTGTCGCCTTGAAGTGCTTCCGGATACGCTCGCCGAAGCTGCATCGACTGAGTTGGGTTGCCGTGCTTTTGTCGGGGTGGTTCGTTTTGGTGAGCCCCGATTGGATGCCGGTTGTGCATGTGCCTGTGTCGACGATCACAGATCGCGGCCTGCCGGAAGGAAATTCCGCGGTCATTGATCGCGGTTTGCGAGAAAGAATTCGTAAGTCATTTGGCAACTCCGCAGCCGAAAATCATCGCCAATCGGTTTCCGCCGCAGTGAGTCGCCCCTTGTCTGGAGGCGTTGAAAGCACACCTCACTTCAGAATCGAAACCGTATTGGCAATCCTCTGGCTCGTCGGTATTCTCTTGGGATTCCTGCGGCTGGGGTGGCGATATTGTCGATTTCAGCGGTTCATTGCCAAAGCCCAGGCGGCTCGGGATGATTGGACCGAAACCTGGAAAGCCGTCCTGGCGGAGCGGAAAATTCGCCGAAAAATTCCCATGCTCGTCAGCGACGCTGCCGGGCCCGCCCTGGTCCACCGGATTTTCGGTTACGTTTTAGTCGTTCCCCGGAACTATTGGGAGTCGCTCGCGCCGGAGGCCCGACTCACGGTTCTTCGGCATGAGCGGGAGCATTATCTCCGGCGGGACGGACTTAAATCGTTTTTCGTGCGTTTATTGTCCCTGCCGCAGTGGTTTCATCCGTTGGCCCATGTGGCCGTACGTCGTTTCGACGAAGCGGCTGAATGGGCTTGCGATGAAGCGGCATGTGATTCGTCCTCCGAGGCCGTTTCCGATTTTGCCGCGGCACTGGTCGCCTTGCACGAATCGGCGAGGTCACCGGCCCGACTATCGATCCTGCCGGGATTCGCGTCGCGTAAACCGTCGGCCCGAATTCTGCGTCTCGTTCAACTCCATGAAACCCCGTTCAAAAAGGATTCGCTCATGAAAAAACTCGCCCTCCTCACTCTCGTGGTTCTTATTCTCTCCGCCGGACTTTTTCAAGTTCGGCTTGATGCCGATCAGAAAGAATTGGAGACAAGCCCCACGCCGACCACGTCTTTGTTTTCCATGCACCCGGAATCAAGGGGGTTCACCGGTCCCGTTCCTTGGAGTACCCCATCACCGTCGTCGCCCGAGTTGCCGGCGGCGTCCGCCCAAGCGTTTCCCGCATTTTCGACGACGGCGACGGATGATAAAGTGGAAGTCCATGTGGTCAAGCTGCTCGTTGCCGATGGAGAACCCTATGAAATGATTGAAACGAGTCTCATGCCGCGTCAAGAAGCCGAAGCCCAGGGGTATGTTCCCGTGAGAACCCAGCATATCTATGAAAAGCCGAAAGATCAAGCCCGAGCCGATACGGTACAGGCGATATCTCATGCACGGACGGCCGCAAGCGCCTCCTCCGTTTTCCCGCCCGCGCGTAAGCCCGACGTGAGTAAATTCCGCATTGCGATCGAGTACAAGCTCAAGAGCGTTACGCCGGAATCGCTGGCCGAGTTTCTGCAGAACGAATTTGCGCCCGGCAGCGTGGAATTCGAAGACATCGTGCTCCCGAAATCCAAGGATTCCACACGGGTCGCCCCCGCTAACCCCGCGTATTTTCCCGGCAGTGGCGGTTATACCAAGCCCATTCCCGCTGTGAAAAATGACGCCCTGACGATCAAGGCAAGTATTGAAGATCACAAAACGATCAAGAAGCTGCTGGTCGAAATCGAAGCGGAAGTCGAAGGCTTGAAGAAAGAGGCCGCCGATGCCGTTGCGGAAAAGCAAGTCAAAGTTTTCACGTTGAGACACATTCCCGCAACGGAAAGTTTCGTGAAGGAACTGGCCGCCTTCGTTTCCAAGGATATTCAAATTGTCGTCGAAAACGTGAGCAACAGCCTGATCGTGAGCGGCACACCGGGGGACATGAGCGTTTTGGAGGCCCTGCTCCTGAATCTGGACGATAAGAACCCGAAGCCGCTCCCCGGTTACCCTCAGCCCCAGGATTTTCACCAGCCAGAGACCTACCCAACGAAGAAAGCGCCGAACGACGAGGAAGTCCTTCCCCCGCTGGACCCGGAAGGCGTGAGCCGGCGAATTGATTTCTTGCGGTAATGGAAAGACGCTTCGCTTGGCGGCGAGCAAAAATAAACGATACGATTGTACGGCACCATCAACCGTTTACCTCCGAGTTCCGGCGGAATACCGCCTCCGCCCGGGACTCTCTTGGATGACTTGCTTTCGCGCGCCGGCTCTTGGTTCGTCGTCGGTGTCCGCGTCTTTTTTCCGAAATAAATATTTTCTTTTAGCGAGACCTTTTCAATTATGGGCGGTTTCATCTGCTTGGGAGAAACGAAACCGCGTTCTTCTCCGCCGCTCGACCGGTCCGGCGTTTGTTCGGTTGTGACTGTCCATGATCTTCCCTCGAATGCATAAGGAGACTGATGATGAAATACACTGGAATTTGCGTGACAACGGCCTTGGCTTTTGTTTTGTGTTGTTACCTGGTCGGTTTGGCTCAACCACCGGACGCCCCGGAACGGGACGCCCTCAAACTCAGTCCGGTGGCGCAGGAACGACTTCAAA
>JBEBTM010000253.1:0-6575 GCA_040393745.1 Thermogutta terrifontis
GCAACTTAAGAGAGATAATGGAGTATCGGGTCGCTTGCCGGCTTGGGAGGCCCGAATGTTTTTGATATCGACGGTGCAATTTGAGCTTTTCGCTGTTTGGCACGATATCATTATAGCGCAATCTGAAAGCAGCGCAAGCCGATTCGGAAAAATTTTTACGCATGACGAACCGCGAGCCGATTTAAGGAACGTTTTCATCCTCATCGGGCGAAAACAGTGCGAAAGACGCGACAAGAGGGGGGCATCTGGAATAACTCATCTTGGAAAACAAGTCCAACGGACAAAACTCCACGACCAAATTCAACCAGGCTTTCTGCGGCAGCCGCATGTTTGAAAATTCTTCCGGCGTCCTTTGCTTGCCGTTCACGAGATAGCGCCAGTCAATCATGCCATCATCGCCGTCCGGCGGTGTTTGCAAACTGTCCATCGCCTTTTCAAATGACTGGCGCACACCACCGGCACGCTGGCTGGTAGCGTTCGGACAACACTCAAGTAGCGTCTTCACCTTTAATCTTTGTCGGTTACGCGTGTTACGTTTATTGCTGATGCTATAGTGGAGTACCATGCGTTTCGCCAGCGCATAAGCGTTATCGTTTTTCCTGACCCGCTGGAAAAGGTCGATGAGAAACGGAGCGATGAACTTATCCCGGCGCAGGTGATCCATGAAACCCGGATGAAAAACGACCTCGAACCAGGCATTGTCGGCAACGATGTCCTTCTTGGTGCGTTCGATGTTTCTCTTGTCAATGAAGCGGTAACACTCCACAAGCCCGAACCAGGCGGAATCGTCTTCTCGGAGATAAACGTTGCGCAGCTTGTCAAGGTCTTCGGCGAGCTTATTAAAACACTTGTTCCGCATCTGCCGCGTGTCGCGATACCCCATGACCTCCATGAACTCATGCAACTGGAAGTAAACCGCATTCCTGGACCAGTCGCCATTGTTTTTGTTAAAGCGTGTCAGCAGGAGCATCAGGAAATCAAACAGCTTCTTCGTCGAAAGTTCCAGTCGCGTAATCGTATCTGAAACAGTCCGAACCTCCACTTTCTTTCCCCCGTAGCGGAGGACTTGCGGATTCTTGCTCAGCGGCGCCCCCAGTGCCGAAACGGCGTGCGTCGCCATCGTACTGGCGATCGGATAATAATGAACCTTGTTCTGATTTTTGTCTTCAGGATGTCGCATGACTTTTATGATGTTACAATAAATTGAATTCCTGTCATGGCAGTCTGGGAAAGCAGGATGGCTGCCCGTCTTGACATTTCCTGTTTTCAAAAACGTCACCGATGTTGCACCAAAAAGGCCGAAATGTCACCGAGGTTACACCAGGCGTCACCGATGTTGCATCAGATCATTTCTGAAGCGATTACCAGGACAGGAGTTGCGGCGAGAAAAAAACTTCATTACGGGTATACCATGACGGGTGCCTTCATAATGTGTATGTATAAGAATCTCTCCATGAAACCCGCTTTGCGGGTTCCACGTCGAGATTCTTGTCGAGCGTTTTCTTCACCAGAGAAAATGGGATCTCGGTTGGTGCCCCATGCGAACGATCACTTTGCGGATGCTCATTTCCCCTGGTAGAAGCCCAGATGCGGCGAAATGTTCACTGAATTTCCGATGATTGTTCGTTGTTGAACAAGCGACCTTTCTCAGGCGATCGGGAACAAAATCGTCGCACTAAACGACGCCCACGCCGGGGCGATAGTGTCTACGCCATTTATTTCCGTTTTTCACGGATGGCAGCGTTCAACAACGCCTTGGCTTCTTCATCCAGAGAGATGACGTCGATGCTTGTCATCTCGCCCCTTTGGGCTTTTCGCACCCAGTAGTCGATGATCCAAGGATAGTTTCGTCGTACCCTGGTTACCATTGTCGGGATGCCGTAAGGACCGGGAATCAACTCTGGGACGGGTTTGTCGAGGAATTTCGGAAAATACAAACCCATGTCCGAACTCAGGAAGTGCCGCTTCATCCGCTGAGCTTCGTCGTATTCCGCGCGAACGCAGGCGACGACGTTCTCCATCCCATTGAACTTGACTTCAAGAGTTTGCAAAACGGAAATGACCATTCGTTCCGTATGGTCGGCGCAACCATTGAATCGCAGGCAACTGTCCAATTCGACCTCGTAGCCCAACTCGTCGGCGACCTTGTAGGCGTCCTGGAGATTATGGACTTTGAAAATCCGATATTCCTTTTTTCCGCTGCGGTAATCACCGAAACAAAAATACACTGGTTTCATTAAAAATCCTCCGTAATTCGTGTTGTGATTGAGGTAAACACCCTGTTCGGCTAACCGATGGGGGTGGCCCAAAGACCACCCCCCCATCGTTACGAAAAGCTAGGCGTTCCAGTCGTTCGCCTCGATCTTCTCAAACATTTCGTCCGTCGTGATGGGCTTTCCGGTTTCCGGGTGGAGATACAGGGAGCCGTCTATATCTCCGGCGTATCCGCCCACGTTATAAATATCATTCTCGTCTGGCAAGGCCGACGGGGGCTGCGTCTGGTCTATGGCTTTCCGACTGTTCCTGGTGACAGCAGACGCTTTCTTGGCAGCGGCGGTTTTGGTGGCCTTCTCGCAAACGGCGTTAATAGCTTTGACCTTTTTGGCTGCGGCGGCTGTGACGACCTTCTCATGGGCGGCCCTGGCGGCGTTGGCCTTCATGGCGGCGGCCACGGCGGCTTTGCCAGCGGCGTTGGAGACTTTGGTGGCTTCCAAAAGGGCGGTGTCGGCCTTCTCGGCGACGGCTTTGGCTTTCTCGACAGCTTTGACCGCCTTGAAAAAGTCGGCTTTGGCTTTGTTATAGTCGACAATGGCACCTGCCGCCTTCATGGCGGCGCTCCAGACGCGGTCTTCCGGGGTTTGTTGCTTCATCGCAACATTGCCCTTCGCGTCCAGGGTTACCGCAACGGAATTTGAACGACGATTTTTAGGATTGGCTAATCCTGACATGATGATGTCCTTTCTGAAAAAGTGATAATAATATTTGCCGCAACAAATGCGGCAGACAGTCGATTACGGGTCTGATGCCCGACTCGGAAACAAAAGTTCAGTCGCCCTTATATTTCGTTTCGAGAATATAGCGGGCTATCAAAACGGCTTCGGCGCGGTTGTGATCCTTTTTTCGCTTGAACAGATCGGCGTGCTGCGGATAAAGCTGGATCGCAAGACCCCGCGACCTTTCTTTGTCGGCGTCGATCAGTCCGAAATGCTTTTTCCACTTCGGACTTGAAACGTACTCCAACCCGTGACCTTCGAGCGCCAGCACGGCCCGAATAACCCCGCGACAATCGTACACGCTGCGAAGCGCCTGCTTGCCGTTGCCGGGTGAAAGAATGGACTTTTCGCAATAAACGGTCACATTCCGGTCGCCGCCGATCAGCTTTCGCAGGTCGTCCCTGAAAGCCAGCGGAACGATGCCGTTGAAATTATCCGTCTTGCTCGTAGGAATGTCGAAGAGTCGGATCGAACCATCCGATCCAACTGCCGCGACACAACCGGTTATTCCGGGGTCGGTTGCATAAACTTTCATGATCGCTCCTTTCCTCATTGGAAGGTAAAAATGATTTGAGAAACATAGCCGGAGGCATTTCGGCATTCCGGCTGCACGGATATTTGTACACATGAATTCACTTGCCGGACGAATACCGGTCAAACTCTTTCTTGGCCCAGCCCATGAACTCGGCCCGACAGGATTTGTCGGTGAAGCCTTCGTTCAGCATGGCCTGGAGAAGCGGCTTGAAAAACTCGACCCGCTGCCGTTCGGCTGCCTGAAGAGACCTAATGGCCGCCTTGAAGTCGGCAAAAAAGCGATTGGCATGGATCGGAGGCTCTTCGAGTGAAAGCCCGTCCTGATTCGCGACCGGCTCTTGCACGATGACCTTGACCAAATTGATCTCCATCTTTCGTGCCGCGAATAATATCGCCGAGACATGGGCGTCGATCGGAAGATAAGCGTCTTCAATCTTGTAAACCCGTATCGTGTCGTACGGAAACACCGGCAGTTTGGGTTTTCGCCCGGCCTTTTTGGCAAGGTTGTACTCCTTCCACTGGTTGCGATATGCGCGGAGCATCGGCACATGCCTTTCGATCGCGGCATCGTCGACCTCGTCTTCGCAATAGCGGATTTCGTCTAAACGGATAAATTTTGTCGCCATAATATTATCGAATTGAAGTGGGTTAGGAGGAGCCGCCGTTCATATGGTCGACGGCTCCTTGTTTTCGTGGACGTCGAGGCGTCAGTCCTCCTGCTCCGCTTCCTCGCCGCCTTCGAGCATGTCCGAGTCGTCGAAGTCGTCTTCGGAATTGTCTTGCTCGGGAGCATCCTGCACGTCCTGCTTTGGCTGCTCGCAACCTGTTTCAGTGAGAAACTTCCACATCAGGTCCCAAAATTCTTCCTGCTCCTCGTACGGAAGTTTTTGGAATTCCTCTTGAACATAGGCGAACAATGCCGCCGCGCCGCCACTTCCCGCCTGAGGGCTTGGCGCATTCGACCTGGACTGTTTTGGGGCGGCTGGTGTTTGCGAAGAAATGGGTGCCGCACCACTCTCCTTGGCACTTTCGGCGGCAGGAGTTCCTTTTTCTGGTTCCTGCTCCGGCGACGGCTTGTCCTGCTGCTCCGCCTTATTCTTCTTGGAGCCCGAACCGTTATCCTTCGATTCGGGTTGTTTCGGAAACAACTCGTTGAAGGTCTTCTTGGGATTCTCGGAATTGAGAACCGCCTCGACTTGGTCTTTGGGCTTGTCGAGCAGCTTCAACCCCATATCGACGCTGATCTTTTCGGACTCGACGCTCTTGATCAGCTCGCTGTTTTTCGATTCGATAACCTTTTTGACATTCTTGATTGTCGTCTCGGAAATTCCGGTCAGCTTCGCCGCTTGCTCCAGGGAAAGAGACAAATTTGCCTGTTTTGCTCCCTCCTTCGGCTTGCCTTGTTTCAGGTTCGTCAGCTTGGCGGTAGTCACGAGGCGTTGCTGCTTCGTCATGGACCTTCGGCAATAGTTTTGTGCAAAAACAAAACCGGTGGGATCGTCGCCGATGTAATCGGCAACCAGCAAGGGTAGATTCAAACCGGTCAGCTGGGAGTAACGCCCCCAGCCGTCGATGACCTTACCGTCCATAAGGGCGATCGGATTCTGCTGACCGTGCGTCCTGAGGCTGTTCCTCAGGTTTTCGGTTTGGTCTTCAGACGCATCTGGAAACAAGGCCGAGAGCGGATGCCGTTCCAGTTTCGTCCCGGCTGGCAATGTCCTTACTTTGCCAATTTGCTGTGTAGTCTTCGTAGCTTTCTCCGTTGTACTCATGACATTTTCCTTCATAGAAAAAGTATTACTGTGGCGCCAACGGAACATTTCCGTCGTTTGCCGGTTCCAACACTTCCCCGAAGGCGACGCCGATCAGATACCAATATCGCTCCGCTTTACGCCGGAACGACGATTGGTATAATGAAGAGCGTAATCGCCTTGGACGAACCGGGGGATTCGTGGGGCGGTCAGGGTTGCAGCCTGACTGCCCCGTTCACAACACGTCCGACCGACGCCGGACGACGATAGCGTGATTCATCAGTTCTCACAGGGCTCTGCATTTTTCCTTTGCCCCAGAAGATGTGACACCAAGTCGCTGGAATCGCTCATGATCTCGTCATTCGCCGGTTCCCGGTCATTCAGGGCCAACAGGAAGTTTTCCAAGTCCTGGAGGAAAACCATGCGTTTGCCGCCGATTTTGACACTGGCTAAACGATGGCCGTTGACGCCGTGTGAAATCCAACGGTGGACCGTAGGGATGCTCGGTCGACTTGGAATGAGAGCAGAGGCTTGGGAAAGCGACAAAATTTCCGGCGGCTCTTTACCTTTGGTGCGGAGCAGCGAATTTTCTTTTCTGCATTCGACTTTTTGTGCGCGCATGAGTTTACCTTCCATCGTGAGGGGTAACGAAACGGAATACCGGCGAACCGAGCGATGAAAGGAAAAGTGAATTCAGGCCAAGAAAACCTGAAACAGAGTATCTCCCCACAAAAACGCACGGTATAGAACCGGCGACCAAAAGATTGCTGTGGGGCACATCGGGCAAAATTACGAACCAGCTAACGTAATTCCGCTACTACGCCAATGCGAGTGGTTATCATATAGGAATTTCTTTCAACTGTCAAGCATTTTTTTCAAAAAACTTTTTCCTTGAAAAAATACCGTTTATGATCGAACTTCCTGGTCTTGTCTTGCAAGGGGCCAAGCAGATGATTCTGTTACCTCAACGAAGTTGCCGAACTCGTCTGCTTTCAAACCAAGGACTTGCTCCGCCGCATTTTGGATAACGGTCGAAATTATCGCCTTCATGTCCTCTGCTACTCCGCGCTCGGCGTCGACAATAAACGAATCGCCGGATACCGCCACCAAGACGCCACCGGCATCGACGCAATACCGAACAATCGAATACGAAATCGATTTCTTCAGATCGTCAAGGGTTTCCATCCAAGAAGTATAAGGGAATTCGAATTCATATACGGGGCGGCCCGGCTTACCGTTACGACTGACAGCGTTTGTCAGCATGAGCAGGTCAAGAAGCTCCTGCGACGGTTCGACC
>JBEBTM010000254.1:0-6575 GCA_040393745.1 Thermogutta terrifontis
GGTGCGCGAAACGAATCGAGGCCCGGCTCCATCGTGCAAACGCCTCCCGTTCGCTGTACCGTGGACCCCAGTGGTAGTTCCGACGCCCCGAATACTTTCCCGACCTTGGCGATGGCTTTGGCCAATACCGGACCTGAGGCCGTGATCGAACTGAAATGGCGAGGCATCATGAAAATCGACCCTCTCACCCTTTCGCACCGGAAAATCAAGCTCATCGGCGCCCGCGATTTTGCACCCGTACTGTCCTTCGAGCCTTCCGATGCCATGGGCGGCAGCTTGAATTTTCGGACGATGATGACGCTCCAGTCCTGTGAACTGGAGTTCCAGAATTTGTCGGTCGAGATGAGCATTCGCCGCGAGTACCTGGGATTGCGTTGGTCGATGTTCGAAATGCTCGGGGCCGGCAACAAATTGAATTTCAACGGTTGCGTTTTGACCCTGAGCAATGCGGACATGGATAATGCGGCTTATCATGACGATACCGCGTTTTTCCGAACTTCCCAGCTCGGTGGTATCGAACCCACGCCTATGGAAACCGCCACGTCGATTTTTCCGACCCCTTTACCGGAAACGATTGGTCTTCCCGGGAGCGTGTATTACCCGCTGGGGGAGGCCCTTTTGACGCCGCCAGCGGTATCTTCGTCGGAGCCCATGGGGCCGCCGGATGTGGAGATTCGCCTGCAAAATACGGTCATTCGAGGTGAAGCCGCGGGTATACAGTGCGACGTCCCGCTTTTCATGGACGTTCATGCGGATAACTGCTTCGTCGCATTGGCCAAACCGTTCATCCAGACGGAAGACACACGCCGTACACGTCATTCTTCCGACTTGGTTCGAATGACTCTTAACCGTCTCACATTTTTCGGGCGTCAGATGTTCGCTCGGCAAAACACGACATCCGTGGGCATGAAACCGCTGAGACTCGAAATCCGAAGCCGCGATTCCGTTTTCGTTTTGAACAAGACGTCTTGGGCGACGAGCTTGGGAGTTCTTTCCGTCCAGGAAGGTCGTGACTGTTTTTCCTGGTCGGGCGAGGGAAACTTCTTCCAGAATGTCGAATTCGGCTGGCAATTCCGGCAGATTCCCATGACCTCGCATGGCGGCTTGGAATACGATATGCCGCTGGCCGACTTCCTGAAAACGATGAACGCTTCGGCGGAAAACGATCCGAGAAAGGCCACGCAAGTCAATGCCCTGACCGCCGAGGACATCCGCAAGCCGATCCACCAGATTCAGGTTTCCGATTTACCGCTTCAGTACACGTACGACTCTCCAAGACGCGGCGAATCCATTTCCGCCGGGTACGCGCCCTAGATATGGGTTTTGATGCGATAATCTATTTTTTCAATCGGTTCTTTGCATCGACTTTGACGATCTTCGGCGTATAGTTCGGCAGATCGGCTTCGTCTACATCGGCATAGGTGATCACGACGATGATATCGCCGGTCATGCCCATCCGAGCGGCCGGACCGTTGAGCAGCATTGTGCCCGAGCCCCGCTCGCCTTCAATGGCGTAGGTGATCAGCCGGGATCCGTTATTCAAGTTCAAAACGTGAACCTGTTCGTTCGGTAAAATGTCCGCCGCTTCCAGAAGAAGCGGATCAATGGTGATGCTTCCTTCATAATCCAGGTGGGTCCCCGTCAGCGTGGCCCGGTGGATCTTTGATTTGAGCATGATTCGTTGCATGTTCATTATCCTTTCAACATTGCGTCATTCCACAATTTTTCAGGGCTTTTCCAATGGCGTCCAGAAGGGCCGCACGGGTTTCGTCGAATGGCAATACCGACGACGCTCCCGCTGCCGCATGATGGCCGCCACCGGAAAACTGCTTCGCCAAAACGCTGCAATCCACGTCGCATCGGCTCCGGAAGCTGATCTTAAACGTACCGTCCACCTGCTCCGACATGAGCACGGCCATGCGGGAGCCTCGAACTTGCAGCGTCATATTGATAATATCTTCGGTATCCGACGGCAACGCGCCCGATTCACGCAAATCTTCCTGCATGATCGACGTGACCATCAGGAGTCCGCCGTAATGCGGTTCGGTCTTGGCCAAAGTCCGACCTACAAGCCGAATTCGGCCCAGCGATTCTTGTTCGTGCAGTTCCCGGTAAATCGCGGCCGGAACCACGCCCGCATCGACCAGTCGACTCACGGTCCGAAATGTTTCCGATGTGACACTATCGAATCGAAACCAGCCTGTATCGGTTGCGATGGCGATAAACAGCGGTTCTGCAATGCTCGGGTCGAGTTCCACGCCCAGTTCCATCGCCGCCCGAGCCACGAGCGCGCCGGTCGCTTCAGCGTGTTCGTCGACGAATCGTTCCGCATCGACGTCGTCGCCTTTGACATGGTGATCCAACACGGCTCGCTTTCCCTTAAACGCCTTGAAAAGTGGGGCTACGTCAGCCATTTGCGCCCAGGAACTCGTGTCCAGGACAATAAACAAATCGGCGTTATCAATCCAAGCCCGATCTTCGTCGGTGAGTTGATCCAGGGCTTTGAGCGTTTTGCCTTCCGGGTCGAGATAATTCAGCGTCGGCGGCACGCGGTGCGGATTGGCTATTCGGACTTCTTTACCAAGTCGCTGAAGAATTCGGGACATGGCCAGCACGCTACCGAGTGAATCGCCATCCGGGCGTTGGTGTGAAGATAAGACAACTCGGCTGACTGAGCAGATCAAATCAACGAAGCGGGTCCAGTTAATGGGGGAATCGATCATGGTTTCATAAGGCGGTAAAAGCAATGTTTCTGCTTATGTTTGTTTCCGACAATATTACCCCAAGGGACAAGGTTCGGCAAGGACGGGAGTTTGAGTCTTCCGCCGCGTGAACAGTGAGCCGCGAATGCCGTTCACCTGAAGAGTGGTTTTGCCGTGCCATGGAAAAAGTTCCAATATTCCTCTTGCGTTGCAGACGCGTTTTTGGCATGATACGCAACCGTTTTTATCGACATGGATTGAAAAAGAGCGTGCCTGCCGCGCTGGACGACACATAACTTACTGGAAAACAAGGCCATGCGACTTTCGTTGCGTACCCTCCTCGCTTTTGAAGACAACATCTTCGACGCTGAACAACACCGGCAACTGGAGCGGATCATTCCCAAGCATGACGCTGCCGCGATGACCTTATACCGGATTCGTGGCGTCGTTCGTAATCCGCATCTCGGTGTACCCGGCATCGTCGATCAGCGGGAAGAGCTTGATCCTAATTTTGTTGCCGAATACCTGGATCACCAGATGAACCAGGATCTCCAGGAGCGGTTTGAGGCCCATTGTCTCACTTCGGATAAGTATCTTGCCGAAGTTGCCTCGGTTCACCAGATACTGTCCGGTGTTCTGGGTGAACCCGCGCGCACCAGTCGGGAATGTCGGCTACGCTGTTACGATCTTTTCCGTGCATCACCGGAATTCCAACACTTCGGTGGTCTTTTCACGGCCCAGGCTGCTCCAGACTCTTTCTCATCGGCGCCGCTGAAGCAGCAGCCGCAACCGATGGAAGAACCCGCTTGGGATCCCTTGGAATCGCTCCGGGCTTTTGAACGTGAGGCTCCGCCTTCGTCACGACCTGTGACCGTCCTCCCGGAACCCGAAGTCGATCCCTGCGAATTTCGCTCGGCGCCGCTTCCTCCGAGTCGACCCGAGGTCGTTCGGGTTGACAGGCCGGAAGTGGTTTCAGCTCCAAGTTTTTGGACGAAATTTTGCGGCTGGTTCGGCACTTCGGAATCCAAGGAAAACGCGAAACCGAAGCAAAGCACTGAACATCATCCCGAAGGCAAACGCAAAGGCTTCTGGTGTTGGATGCTTCTGCTACTTCTACTCCTTGGACTCTTGGGGATGTCGCCGGTGCGGCAGAAACTGGAAACCTTGGTCGCCCAACATGTTTCGAAAGAAACCCAGACGGATGTCCGGGAAAAAAGTGAAACGCGCATTTCACCCCCGAAGCGACTTCCGGCCAAAAAAACGCGGTCCACCCCAAAAAACGATCCACCGGGGAATGCAGCCCCCTCCAATGACTCACCGCCCGCCTGGGTGATTTCATCGCCGGAGATAAAACGCCAACCCCAACCAACGAAGTTACCTCCCGCTGTAGCGACAACTCCCTTGAAACCGTTGCCGGCCGCACCGCAGACGGAAAGCATCGTCGCGGCGACGGCAATCGTTTCGACCCAGGCGCCTCCCAAAACGGAAACCGTCTCGGCGTCCGAACAGGTGACAGTATCGGACATTCAGGCAAAAACCGCCGATCCCTTTCTCTTGGCGGCTTCCACACCGTCCGAGACCACGGAGATACCGGCGGTCGAACCCGTTGTTAAACCCATTCCGGCGACGGACCCATTTTCACCGGTTTTAACTCAGGCTCCCGTGGAAAAACTTCCCGTCCCTGAAGACGACCCCTTCCTCGCAACCGTTTCGCCTCTCCCCGATGTATCCTGGGCGCCTTCGGAATCGCTTCCGAAAACCGACGAAATCTCGGTTGCGGATCCAAAGAGCGCCAATCCGCTGCGGGCGACTTCCCCATCGAAGCCGTTTGAAGTCGTGGAAGAACCGGCTACATTGACATTCATTACCGTTTCCGACGACAAAAATTTCGACACCGAAAAAGAAATTTTCGCTGAACCGGTTCCGTCTCCCGATCCATTCCCCGTTCTCGCCGAAGCCCGGCATGACGAATCCGATGACAAGCCCGTTCCGGAAAATTCCGCCGGAAACCCTGTTTCGGAATCCTCGCCCGTGGCTTTTAGGGCGATTGAATCGAAACCACGACGAACGACCTTTCGCGAGGAGACGGAAATCCCGATAGCCGAAACGGCGCCAATCGACTCGTTGCCGGTAGTCGAAGATATCGCCGAAGTTATTGTCGAGGAATCGGTACGGCCCGCCCCGCTTCAACTTCGCCAGCCGCTTCAAGGAACCTCTTGGGAAGAACCGCTTCGTGAAACGCCTTCGGCCGAGGTGGCTGTGAACGAAAGACCGAATACCTCACCGATGCCCACGATCATTCCCGCCGGAGCGCCGGCTCCGACTGGTCCGGCATCGCCACCGCCGCCCGCAACGGAACCGATGCGACTCAGCGATGGTTCCATCGGTTTGGTCCCCGCGAATCAGGAACCCTGCGTCCTGTTTGTCGCCGGTTCGGCCAATGAGCAATGGCGGAAGGAAAGTTTCCCGCTCAAACTGCGCGCCGGTCAATACCTACTTTCCATGGCACCGTTTCGTGTCGTTTTGGAATTGGAAAACGTCGGATTCCTCGAAATGATCGGTGACTCGAAGGTTTGCCTTCTCCCTCCGGACGTAAACGGCGTTCCCGGCATTTACGTCGATTACGGTCGCTTGATTCTCCGTCCGCATTTTCGATCCGGCGAGGCGGGTCGATTCAAATCGCTTCGCATTTCCACCGAAAGCGCCGAAGGCATTGTCAGTATGAGCGCCGCCGGCAATCTGGTCTTTATCGATACCTTTGCGGAAATTGTTCCTTCGGCCCAGGACGATCCGCCGGCCGAAGCTCCGGCGGATCGAAAGTCCGCGCGGATCAATCCGATCCTCGGTTTTTTGGCCGCCCCGGACGCTCAAATCCTATGGAGTTCGCCGACACGCAACGAACCCATGGTTGCCGACCGTCATACGAGCATCATCCTTGAATCGGGTCAATCGGAATTCGGCGTGATTCGGCATCTTCCGAGTTGGCTCCAGCGGCATCCCCTGTCGGCTTACGGCCACGAAATGGCCGCTACCAGCGATCGAATATTTCGTGAAAACGGCGGGTACAGCGAAGCGGCGCTTCACGCGATGATCCAAGATTCAAACAACCAGGTTCGGGCCTTCGGTTTCCGTCTTTGGGGCGATCTGGGTCGCTTTGACGTCCCCCTGAAAATCCTGGCCCAGACGGATAAAGAGGATGACCCCATCCGTCAGTCGCTGGCCCCCTATTTCCGTGAAGTCATGAAACGCGATGAAGAAACCGTCCAACGGCTGTCCGACGCCGTAGAAATGGTTCGCCGTTAGAAGTCACGTTTTCCCGCGTCTGAAGCCTAAACCAAAAACAACCATGTCCATTGCCTCCGTTTTTCAGCGTTTCTGTTTTTCCGTTGTCCTGGCGGCCCTTTTCGGATTTCCAACATTGATTGCAGCACAGAATGCCGCTTGGGACGGGTATGCCGACACGGCGTGTTCGGAAAAGCAAGCCGATTTCGAAGAGCCCGAAGCCCGATTCCTGCTCGTCACGGGAAACCGCGTCCTGGAAGGCGTCGTTACCGAAGATGAAAAATTTTTCCGCGTTAAAACGAGTTTCGGAAGCATGCAAATTCCCAAAGTGAATGTGCTGCTTATCAGCGACAACATGAAATCGCTTTATGAATTCCGTCGGGGGGGCGTCGAAGGCGGCAGTTGCAGTACCCTGATCGAACTGGCGGATTGGTGTATCCACAACGGATTGCGGGAAGAAGGCATTACTGAATATCGCAATGCGGCCCGGATCGCGCCCAATGCGAACATGGAGCAGTTCATCGCTAAGCGGCTTGAACAACTGGCGCTGGGCCAAACGGAAAAGCGGTCGCCGATCGGAGGAATCGCCGC
>JBEBTM010000255.1:0-6561 GCA_040393745.1 Thermogutta terrifontis
TTTTTCGACTGCCGCTGTATTTTTGCAACACGAACAGAGGGAGGTCGCGATGGGTTCTTTTTTCAATCTCATTTCCTTCAACAGGCACTACCTGTCGGCGTCGCTGGTTTATCTCGGCTTGACGTTCTTCATGCTCAGCGCCCTTCCAGAACTTATTCTTTACGCTCAGGGCGGCACCGGCTCGGAGACGACTTGTTCGCATACGGTGGAGCAAAACATCGAAGGCCAGATGGTCACAACGACCCTGCCGGGCTGCGCCGAAGGATACACCTGCTGCGAGTCGACCGGCGAGTGCGTCGAAATCGAATAAACGACGCTCTTGATCTTGTGAGAATCCTTTTATCGTCCGTAAGGAGATTCAAAATGAAATCGTATTTTGTACATGCCGTCGTTGTCGTCGCACTTCTCGTTGCTTCGATATCCTTTCCCATTGCCGTTTACTCGGCTTGTTCGAACTGGTGCCAAGGTAGCTGTTATTTCAAATCGAACGGGGCGCAAGGTGGTACATGCACGGGCTCTTGTTCCAGCGGCTCGATTTTTTACTTCTGCCTCTGCTATAACCACAGCCAGCTCTTTGGCAATCCCGGTTGTCATTGCACACCTTTGGGAACTTGATTCTGCTTGGACTATTGGCGGTGTCGTGCTGTGCTTAAAAGCCGGGCGCCTTTTTCATGATTCAACGATGTTACGCGCCACGAAACCGGATATCGGGCAAACTCCGAATAGATCCCTTTGTTGTGTGGGGCGGTATGGCAATCCCGATGATGAAATGTAGCAGGAAACTTCAGAGAATGTTCTTGAAAAACAAAGTAAATAATATGGACGAAAGGCTGGTTTCGTTGATCTTTCTACTCGGATCGGTTTTGTCGGGAGCGGTCGTTTACGCCGAAGGGGAAGCATTCACTCCGACTGAAGAACAAAAAGCTTTGCTGGCGGAAGGGATTGAATACGCCAAAGAATTGAGAGAGGCCTATACTCATCAAACGATGAAAGGCGTAGTGGAATATCGTGATTCGGATAAATCGGAAATACGTCGGTTTTTTACAGGCAATTTCTTCTTTGCCCAGCTTGGTGGGGAATATTGCCTTATTGAAACGCAGTCCGCAACAGAAATAGAAGGCGAAACGCGGATTGCCCACTCCTGCAGGCTCATTACTCCCAAAGCCAGTTACCGGTTTTTGGCACAAGGCACTGCAACCTATGTTCTTGATGAAAAAATAAAAGTCACCCCAAGTAATGTTTCAAAAGTGATTGATGAGGCCGTTCTTTGGAATTGGGAAATCGCTTCCACGCCGTATCGGGGTTGTTACGATCTTTCGCTTTCCTTTGATATTGCCACGGCCAGGAAAACATCGCCTTTGCCAATGCAAGGAGGATATATCAAAGGAATAAAAGAAGAATCCGTCGCCGGCGAACGGATTGTTACTCTGAAGATGGGGTATTATTACGGTGACACGGAATCCAACGGCGAGGTTTCTTTCTATCGAGATCGTTTTTGGGCCGTTAAAAATTCGTTTACCGAAGGTATTGACGGAGGAACCGGCAAAGCCGATATCGTTTTCAAGATAAGCAATGAATACGACTTTTCCGACACTCTCCCGAAGCTAAAAAAAACATCGATCGAGTCATGGGATATTAGTGGCAAAGTATTGTTCGATTCTAAAGTGGCTACGATTACGTCCATCGATTTTACGCCACCGAATGTGGAAGTGTTCGATGCAAAGCGGTATGTTGGCAGTGATATGACGAATATTTGGGGAACGAATCTCTCCTCCCGGCCCATGTCTCCATGGCGCATCGCGGCGATGGTTATCGGCATCGTGCTCATATTGGGGGGACTTTGGCTACGATTCAAGCAACCTCGTGAAGCGAAGTGAAAATGAAAAAGTTGAGCCTCGCCCTGTTTTGTTCGTCGTTTTTACTATTTTGTACGGCAATAGGCTTTTGCCTGTCGGTGCTGCTCTTTCCTTTCGGCTTGTTCCATCCGGTCATCGCTTGTGACGTCGACGTCTTGAAGCTGGGAACCGTCGGCAGCGACACCGACGTGGATTGTCGCTTTGAAATCAAGAATATCGGCAATCGCGCGTTGGAACTGCGTGAAGTCGTACCGGCCTGCGGAAGCGGCAACGAAATTCTTGTCGGCGATTTCTCGTTGGAACCGCTCTCGCCTGGTGAAAAACGCGAGCTGGCCGTTCGATTCCATCCTTATGCCTGCCGTGGCAACGTGACAAAGAAGGTGGTGATTTCGTCGAACGATCCCCGGTCGCCGCGATATTCCTTGTCGGTCAGCGCCACGGTCGACCACGTTTCCCCGGCACCGTCACCGCCGCCCACGCTCGCGCCGACGCTGAGCTTCATTCCGTAGCTATCGAAACCGCTCACGAAAAATTCGGCGACGAGCAGAAAAAGCGTTCGAAGCGGCAGTAACCTTGGATACATCTACGGACTCCGGGGATATACGCTAGTTCACCAAATTTTCCAGGTCGCAGTTCGCTGGGTTTTTCCGAAAAATCTCTCTTGACCCACGTCGGTGGATTGTTATGATTCCCTCACACTTGAGCCGCTCTAAGGATGGCTTGGCTCGATTCAAACAATCATTTTAATCGCCTGTTTGGCCGCGGCCACATGAAACGGATTCGACTATACCGGTTTATTTTGTACATTGTCCTGTCGGCTTTTTCCGCTCCTTCCTTGCTTGCGGCGGAGTCGGTCGGACTTTGGAATCTTTTCGACAACACGACTGCAGCCCCTCCCACCCGCAAACCGATGGCCCGGAAAGTCCCCGTGGAAACGCCGCTCTTTTTGGGGCAGTCCGTGGATAGTCTGCCGCCGTTGCGGCTGGGCGGTGACTTCGACGGCCTGTCCTGCGATCTTTCCCAACGTCAGTATCGCGGTCAGGGCGCCTGGGCCTGGCGACTCTTCCCCGACGGATTGATTTTTCCGAGTTTCCTGGCCGGTGTGAACGAGTCCCGGATGGGCGGTGTTTGGAACAACGACAAGGATCTGGGCTGGGTATGGGATATCACGCTCGGCGGCCGGGCGCCGCTTTTGCGCTACGGGAACAAAAGCACGCTCAACCCCGAAGGCTGGCAACTCGACATCGAAGGTTCGGTCCATTTACGGCTTGATTTGGAAAACGAAATGGACATGGACGCCAACGATTTCCGATTCGGCGTGCCGATTTCCTACGGCACGAAAACCTGGCAAATTCGTTTCGGTTATTATCACGTGAGTTCCCACATGGGCGACGAGCGGATGCTGCGACTGGAAAGCCTGGGGCAGCCGCATAAACGGATCAATTACCACCGGGAAGCCTTGATTTTCGGTTACGCTTACAAGCCGCGCCAGGATGTCCGGCTCTATTTCGAAGCCGATTTCGCCGCGGACAGGGGTGAGTGTACGAAAAAATGGCATTTCCAGTTCGGGGCGGAATACAGTCCGAAATACCCCGCCGACGGTTTCCGGGGCACGCCCTTCGCGGCAATCAACGTGATGCTCTTGGAAGAACGCCATTTCGACGGCAATATCACGGCCCAACTCGGCTGGCAATGGCGAGGTTCGCGCAACCAAATATTCCGGGTCGGCGTCCAATATTTCGGCGGCGTGAGCGAGCAGTACGAACACATCATGGGTCGACGGGAACACAAAGTCGGCCTGGGATTTTGGTACGATTTCTAGCGTCTCGGACGAGAGGGCTACTTCGTCGTTTTTTGCGCGGCGACCATGACTTCGCGGCGGTTGAAGGCGAGTTGCTTGATTCGTACCTCGTCGAAGCCCCAACGGCGGACACGATCGGCGTTGCCCGGCAAGTGCCGGGCAAGTTCCCACTGGAACATTTTCAGCGTGAACAACATGCCGCGGATCTTTACGCCCCGCCGGGAAATCAAATCTTCAAGCACATCCAATGTGTAACCCGGCGCAACGTTCATATCCGCGATCACCCAGCGGACATCCTTGTACTGGGCTCGCCGGGTCTGATTCATCCGACCGCGAATGTGTGTGAAATTCCGATGGTTCGCTACGGTCGGATCCATTTCCGCCGGGTCCACACCCAGTACCGTAGCACCCCGAGCCAAAAGAGCTTGCGAGCCGCCGCCGGGCGCGGCACCGATGTCAAGGCATTGCGAATGTTGCCCGATGGGAAAACCACCCCAGCGAAGTCCCTCTTCGAATTTCAGCCAAGCGCGACTGACCGCCCCGTCCGGCAGTACGATCGGCATCACGCCACCCGGATAGTACGCTTGGATCGACGAACCTTCTTGAATCCGGTGAATGCCCGCGAAATACCGGCCCGGATCAATCTCGACAACATCCAGAACCGTTTCGCCCAGCAAAGCCGGATGGCTGACGTCCTCAGAGGCAAAGCCCAGGAACTTGCGGTTCGGCGCAGCGGCGAGCAGTTTCCGATGCAACTCGATCAACTCCGGCGTTTGCCCGGGCTCGAAATTCTTCTCGCCCGGCAAAAACGGATCCCGACGATAAGCGTGAATCCGGTTAATATAAAACCGATGATCCGAAACCAGCTTCCAGGCTGTTTCGACGACTTCTTCCTGCGTTTTTGCCTCAAACATACCCAACGACAGCGCGGCGGAGCGGGCGAAAACCGACTTTTCAGACCACTGCCAGGCAAGGTCCAACGGATCGCCGGCTTCGTCGGGAGTCTTGACCGTCATGAAGCCCGGCCTGGAAAAGGATGAACGGAAAGCCGGAAACAGACGCGCCAGTTCTGACTTCAGGGCCTTTTCAGCGCCGATCTGACAGGAGGAAAAAAGGAACATGGAAAGTTGGGAAGGAGTCAGGAGTGGGAAAAACCCGCGGCTTTTCCTTTTCTTCTCTCTTAAATTATGTCCGAATCATCGTGCGTCGGAGGGGTCAATTTGATGGGAAGTTCCACTTCGAAACGGGCGCCGCCCAAGGGGGAATCATCGACCCGGATGGAGCCGCCGTGTTCGCGAACAATCTTGGAGGTGACGGAAAGCCCCAACCCTGTTCCGCGACTTTTTT
The DNA here is from genome assembly GCA_040393745.1 of Thermogutta terrifontis. Classification (GTDB taxonomy): domain Bacteria; phylum Planctomycetota; class Planctomycetia; order Pirellulales; family Thermoguttaceae; genus WRKP01. Next base: position 5,005 of record JBEBTM010000255.1, read on the forward strand.
TGCGGGAGTAAAACGGTTTGAACAAGGAAAGACGTCGCCTCAAGGGAATGCCCGGCCCGTTGTCGTCGACGTAAATCCGAACATACGAAGGATTACTCGCTAAAGCAACGTGGATTTCCAGCTTTCCCTTGAGCCGATGATCGTGAGTAAGGATTTTCCGAGAAAAAACCGTCTCTGTTACGGAATCGACGACATCCCCTTCCGTGGTGTCGTCAGAATCCCCTCGTGATTTGGCGGCGTCGATTCCGTTGGTGACGATGTTCACGATGGCCCGATGAACCTGTTCGGGATCGAAGAAGAAATCCGGTATGTCGTCGTCGATATACAAGGTCATTTCGACGTCGGATTCCTCGGCCCGGCTTTGCATGAGTTCGCAGACGTCGGAAATCGTATCGGCGATACTGTGGCGTTCATAGGCCGGTTCACGTTCCTTGCTGAAAGTGAGCATGTCAAGGATCAGCTCGGAAATCCGGCCCTGGTTCTTGGCAACCATGTTCCAGCCCTGCCGGATCAGTTCTTCTTCGTGCCGATTCAACCCCATCTGGATCAAATGCGAACCGCCGCTGATCCCCTGGAGGATGTTCTTGATATGATGCGACAGAATCGACACGGTTTGTCCCACGATCGCCAAACGCTCGGCCTGGATCATTCCCTTGTAATAGCGGGTGTCTTCCACGGCCAAGGCGGCCTGGTGGGCCACGGCAATCATGAGTTGCAGGTGATCGGGAGTCAGGCAGCTTTGCGGTTCACCTTGGTCTGCTTTGCTTCGGGCATCGATATAGATCAATCCGACGAGGCCGTAACGTCCGAGCATGGGAGCACAAATCACATCCCGGGTTTTGACGTCGTCCCCATCGGCCCCCCTTTCGAGTCGATCGTCCACCGTCAGGACTCCTTCCTTCCGTTTGAGGACGTAACTGACAATCGATTGGTTGACGCGAAAGGGCGCTCCCCGTTTCGTATTTCCCTTCTGCCGTAGCGCGGCCGGAACGAGCTGCGTCGTTTCAGGGCTGTAAAGCAGGACGGATCCCCGGTCGATTTCCACCCATTCGAAAATCAGATCCAAGATCCGGTGGAGCAAAAGATCGATGTCGAGCGTCTGGCTGGTCACCAAGGTCGTATGGTACATCATTTTCAGATGGGCGTCCGCCTGGGGATCTTCGGCGGAAGTGTCACCCGAGACGTAGAGCAAGTCGTTCGTCACGGTCTCCTGCGGCAGCGTCGAGGATCGGTCCTGAAACTCCGAGGGTGGCAACTCGCTCTTTTCCGTGCCGAACGTCTTCACACCGGACGGGCCTTCATCCCGACTTGAATCGCCAACCGGGTTTTGAGCGAAAAGAAGAAGTGTTTGCCCCAGAAGAATCTGGTCGCCGTTCTTCAGTTCGTAATCCAGGATACGCCGACTGTTGACAAAAACGCCGTTAACGCTCCTGTTGTCAAGCAGATGATAAACTCCATCCCGAATTTCAATCTGCGCATGCTGCCGCGACACCTCCGCATCACGCAGTTGGATATGGTTGCCGGGTCCCCGACCGATGGTGACGACGGATTCCAGCA
>JBEBTM010000256.1:0-6546 GCA_040393745.1 Thermogutta terrifontis
TGAGCCGCTCGACATTATTTCGCTGGAAAAACGCATGGCGACCGTGATGCCGGACGGTTGGAAGCTCGGCCAAATCAGGGCGGAGCAACCGACGACATCGTACACGGAGTTCAAACGGGAAATTTTGGGTGAAATCGGGCGTTGTATGCAAGTCCCGGTCAACATTCTGCTCGGGGATTCCTCGAAGCACAACTACGCCTCGGGGCGGCTCGATCATCAGTCGTTTTTCAAATCGATCAAAGTTGAACAAACGTCCTGCGAACAGGTCGTCATGCTCCCGGTCTTCAAAACTTGGTATCGAGAAGCGTTACGAATACGCTTGTTTTCTCCACCGAAAAACACGGTTCCGCTCACTAACAACAGCGCCCATCGGAAGCGAGTCACTTCGCCGAGCGGAAGCTCGAACCGGGATGAAACGCCCGTGCGTTTCTTTTGGGACGGGTTAGAACATGTCGACCCGCTCAAGGAAGCTAAAGCATCCGTTGCGCGAATCGACGGCTTGACCTCGAATCTTGCGATTGAATGCGCGAAACAGGGTCTCGATTGGGAGGACGTTCTCGACCAGGCGGCGAAGGAGCGGCAACGAAAGATCGATCTCGGGCTTGATCCCGATACAAAATTGAACATGGAGAAATACCAGGATGAAGAAGATGAAACTGATGAGGATGACGCTCCCGCCGAGCCCGATCAAACTCGTCGAAAACGAAAACGCCGGAAAGATTCTTGAAGCGACCGGCGAGCCGCCCCTGCCGCAGTTTACGCTGGTCGCCTACACCGGCGTGAAAGTGCAAACGAAGGAATTTCCCTGCCCCGTCGTGGTCGACCTGCAGGGGATCGATATTCCCGTTCAGAATATCCCTGTTCGCTTCGAACACAAAAGTTTTCAGGGCGTCGGCCACACGGAAAAAATCGTTGTTGTCGGCTGGGAGCTTCTCGCCGAGGGTCTGATCAGCCGAGATACGTCCTGGGCGCGCGACGTTGCCAAATCCGCGAAGAACGGCTTTCCGTGGCAGGCGTCGATGGGCGGGCCGATCCACGAAGTCGAGTACGTTCCCTTCGGCCAAAAGGCCACGGTCAACGGTCAGACCTTCGAAGGTGAAATTTACGTCATTCGCAAAATGACGCTCAAGGAAATATCGTTTGTCGATCTCGGCGCCGATCCGAACACTTCGGCCAGGATCGAATTTCAGTACGAAGAAGGACAACCCCGGATGAAAATTGACATGAACACGGAAACCTTTGTTGATACGAATACGACCGCGACCTCCGAGTCGAAGCCGGAGGCGGCTCCCGTCAGGATCGAAGCGGCGCAGGTCGATACGGGCAAGATGATGCTCGAATTCCAGCAGAAAATGATGATCGATCAGCGGCGAATCGCGGCCATCGAAAAGATCGGCGGCGGCAAATTCCCCGATCTGGAAGCGAAAGCGATTGAGGACGGATGGGCGGTTCAGAAATTCCAGATGGAATACCAGGCGAAAACGATGCCCGACGCCTCGACGGTTTCCGTTACGGGAGTCCGGCAGTACAGCTGCAGCGGCTTGAAGCCGACCGCCCTGGAAGCGATTGCTCTCGCGTCGAGCGGCAGTTCGATGGCCTTTCTCGAATCGCAGTACGATGAACCGACGCTCGACCAGATCGACCGGTTTCGCGGCGTCGGGATTCAGGAGTTCGTCTCGATGTCCTGCGGCCAGTACATGCCGCATCCGAAGCGCGACATTCGCGGTTGGCTGGAGGCCGCGTTTTCGAGCGCCTCGCTGCCCGGTATTTTGTCGAACATCGCCAACAAGATGCTGCTCGAAGGTTTTCTGACGATGGACGACACTTGGAAAAAAATCGTCAAGATCGCCTCGGTCAACGACTTCAAAACGCACACGCGCTACCGGCTCAACGGCGCCTTCAAGTTCGAAAAAGTCGCCGCCGACGGTGAAATCAAGCACGGCCAGATCGGCGAGGAAAATTTCACTCAGAAGATCGAGACCTATGGGATCATGTTCGGGATCAACCGGCAAATGATCATTGACGACGACTTGGCCGCGTTCGCGGAGATTCCGCAAGGGATCGGCGTCGGTGCCGGTGAAGCGATTTCCGACGCCGTGTGGAAGTTGGTGCTGGCCAATCCGAAACAAAAAGACGGAAAGCTGTTTTTCAGCGCCGCGCACAAAAACCTGTTTTCCGATGTGACGGCCAAGTTGGACATTGATGGCCTGACGGCGGCGGAACTCAAGTTTTCGGAACAGGAACGCTCGGCGGGCCGTCCGCTCGGGATTCCGGCGAAGCTGCTGCTCGTTCCTACGGCCTTGAAAGTCGCCGCCGAACTGCTCATGAAGAGCCTGACCGTCCAGGTGACGACCGAGGAGGGCAAGGCCCAGCCGACCGACAACCCGCATGCCGGAAAGTACGAGGTCGTTTCGACGCCGTATCTTGCCTCGCCCGCCTGGGAGGGCAACAGCGCGAAGGACTGGTATCTGCTGGCCGATCCGCGACAGCTTCCGGCGCTGGAGGTCGCGTTTCTCGGTGGGCAGGATCGTCCGACTGTCGAGCGGGCCGACGCCGACTTCAACAAGCTCGGCATCCAGTTCCGGGGCTATATCGATTTCGGTGTCAAAGAGCAGGACCATCGCGGCGCCCTCAAAATGTCGCCGACCGGCTGATATTTCCGTTACCGTTTTTTCTTTCCCTTTCACTTTGAGGCTTTTACCATCATGCAAGCGAGATTCATTCAGGACGGCACCGCCGTCGATTACACGCCGGAAGCGGACGTCGCGGCGGGAACCGTTGTCGCCCTCGGCGATCTGGTCGGCATCACGAAGGCCGATATTCCGGCCGGTCGGCTCGGCGCTCTTCATCTTTTCGGTGTCTTCGACGTAGTCAAAGGGGACGGCGCGGTGACGCTCGGCGCCAAGGTCTATTGGGACAACACCGCGAAACAAGCGACGGTCACCGCAACCGGCAACAAACTGCTCGGTTTGGCCGTTGCCCCCGCCGAAGCCGGTGACGCCCATGTCCGTGTTTGTATCGGATAATCGATATGAACCTTCTTCAAACCGGACTCCAGTGGCTTTCGGAGAAACAGAAAAAACATGTTTCTTCGAAAGTCCTCTATTGTCGTGACGATAACAAATTTTCCGTCGACGCCGTTCTCGGACGGACCAAGTATGAAATCGTCGACGAAAACGGCTTCAAGGTCGTCGGTCACGCCATCGATTTTCTCATTGCCGCCGCCGACTTGCCGCTTGTTCCGGTGGTCGGCGACCTGATCGTTTCCGGCAATATCGTTCACGAAGTCAACGATCTCGGCGACGGCTGCTGGACCTGGTGCGACCCGCACGGCATTCGGCGCCGGATTCACACGTCCATTTTTAAGGAAAAACAATGAGTATCTCGACACAAATCGCTCAGGCCGTCGTTTTCGAACTGGCGAACCATGAGTTTTCGCAGGAATTCGAGCCGAAAATGCTCGTTTTGCCGTCGTTCGAACCTGCCGAACTGGAAATCCTGCGGGTTTCCGTGGTTCCCCGGACGCTGGAAATGGACCGTGTCACTCGCGCCTCGTCGAAGTATACCGTCGGCATCGACGTCGGAATTCAAAAACGCATCACCGGAACGCCGGAGGAAACCGTTTCGGCAATGGGCGCTCTTGTCGATGAAATCGCGGACTTCCTCAAATCGGCAGACTTGTCGCAGTTTCCTGCGGCGCAATGGTTCGGCCTTACCAGCGATCCGCTCTACGTCCCGGAGCATTTGTCACAAAAACGAACGTTTACGAGCATTTTGTCCGTGAAATATCTGCTATTTGACTGAACACTTTAACAACATGGGAGTTTTTTCATGTTTGATCGTATCAAAAACATTTTTTCCGGGATCGGTTACGCCCTGAAATACGGGGACGTTATCCGAAGCGTGACGACCGCTTGGGGCAATTATCCTGGTCTTGACGACTCGCAAGCTCTCCGGGCATGGCTTCGCCCGCTCCTGAGCGACGCCGGTTCGCTCGCGCTTTTGACGAAAACGACCATCGACGACATCGTCGTTCAGGCCGCCGTCAAGATTCTGGACAATAACAACGCCTGGACCATCGTTCACGGCATGGCGCTCTTGATCGAGGACGGCTTCGGTTTCAACGCCTCCCTTGTTCCCGGCGAAAGCGGCGACGTGTTCGAAATGAGCCGTCGCGTCGCTTCGGAAACCATGCCGGAATGCCCCGCCGCCGTCATTTCCGCTATCGGCGTCATTCTGTTCGTTCTTCAAAACTTCAACAAAAAGATGTAAATGATGAACAAAAACATTTTTTTCAAAACGGCTCTCGCCGCGATTCTGGCGTTTGCCGGGATTATGACCGGCCTGGGCCTCTATACGACAACCGATTACTTTGTCGGGTCGACCGAAACAGTTTCCGTACACGAGACAAACACGATTTCGGAAAATCCTTCTCCGGCATGGTCGGTCAAGGAACCGAACCAGGCAACCGAGTTTATCTCCGGCCCCGTCGCGGCCAGCCTCGGAGAACTTTGCGTTTTCAGGTTGAACGATTCAAAAACTTACGCGGATTGGTGCATCGTCCCGAAAGCGACTTGTTATATCGATTCGTCCGGTTCGTCTTTGGCCTTCGCTTCGAACAATCGCGCAACGTATACGATTATCGCGGCCATCGTCGAGGACGGGATTCCTAAAATTCTGACGCATCTCTGCGAGTACGGTCAGTCACCTCAGCCCGATCCCGGACCTACGCCGAACCCGGACCCAACGCCCAAACCGAACCCGCCGCCGAATCTTTCGATTTTGGAGTGGGTATCGCAAAACATTCCGGAGGCCGGTCGCCATCAATGCGCGGCTTTGGCATCCTGCTATGACGCGACGGCAAACGCCATCGAAAGCGGTTCCATTTTAACGCAGGCGGCGGCGTTTTCAACCATCCGAACGGCATCGCATACGAAGATTGATGTCGCAATATGGTCGGAATTCCTCGATGCGTTATCGGCAAAAATGAACGTGGAACTCGGTGGAAGTACGGACGTCAAAAAAATCGGAGCAATCTTCCGGGAAATCGCCGCAGGATTGTCTGCCGTTTCGATGGAGTTGGAGGTCTCCATCCCTGATATCATTCCATTTTCTTATTCCGTTCACAATTGGGGAGAAAGGAGGGCCGCATGAGACGCAAGTGGAAATTGAGCCAGTGGACCGCCGAACAAATGATTCGGCGCGATTTCGAACCGGAAACCGAGGACGGGTGTGTCCTGAACGGCTGCATTCCGATGGACGAATACGCGGAGCAGGTTTTCGAGGAGTTGGAAAACGCGGCAGTCGATTTCGGGACGATTTGGGAAAAAGGCGATATGCCCGTTCTCAAGATGAACGATGCGTTCCGGGCATGGCGAAAAGAACAGATTAAGCAGTGCAAGGCGCTCGTTTCCGAACGCATCACCTGTCTGCTTCCGTGGCAAGTTCTGAAGCATCTGCCGACCGAACGAAAGAAATCGAACCGTCTTTTCTTCTCACAGGGAGGAAGACCTTCATGCATGGCCCACGCTGATTCGTTTGCCCATGCCGCGACGGTGTTGCAGTTGATTGCTCGTGGGGCGCCGCTCGTTTATACGCCCTTTAATCCCATCGTGACCTGGTGCATCAGCAAGGGCGGGTCGATGCGGGGCGGTCAAACCGTTTCGGAAATGGCGAAGGCGGCGAATACGCTCGGTCACTTCCCCGACTTCCTTGTCGGCACGGACAATCTCAATATGCCGTCGTACAAGGAGCATCTCGAAGCGGCTTTGCAGTACCAGAGCGCGATCATGTTTTTGAATTTCAAAGGTAAAACGCTTGCCGACGAAATCATTCAAAGCTGCGCCGCCGGACTTTCCGTTGCGCTCGGCAACTCGACAGCCATCAACGGTTGCACAATTGACCGCAACGGTGTCAAAGTTGCCACGCTTCGCGGCACCTGGGCGCATGCGACCCATGTGACGGCTTATCGTGTCGTGAACGATACCGAATACGTCGGTGTTCCGAATTCACACGGTCCCCGCTATAAGTCCTCCGACGAAGGCGAGCCCGCCGACATGGTCTGGATGACGCGCTCGCTGCTGGAGCAGTACGTTTCCACGGCCTCCGGTTACGGTTCCCCGTACATCGTGTTCCCGGAATCGGTGTTCGATGCGGACAACTCGCTGTACGTTAAGCTGCGTATTCCATTCCCGGACAACTGGCGTTTCTAATCGACTAAAACTTGCCGGTTTCCTTTTCGTAACAATCATAGAAACCGCTCTCGGTGTCGAATCGCAAGACGACCATATTTGGAGAATCGATTCCATCGGGAAAATGCTGGATCATTTCGTCACTCCAGATTTTCCGTCGTGAAGCGGAATCGGTCAGCATTTCGACCTTGCCGAACAAACGGAATTCCAGCATTGATTCAACATCGTATCCGTAAAGAATCGCCTTGGGATTTGCTTTGAGTTCGGCGATTTTGGATGATGTCGTTTCCGTGGCAAACCGGATCGTTTCGACACCGTCCTTAACCACGACCATCAAGGCCCGGACATTCGGCCA
>JBEBTM010000257.1:0-6544 GCA_040393745.1 Thermogutta terrifontis
AATACAGCGACAAATGGCCCGTGTTGATCAAGTCCGGAATTTTACCGTTACGGAATTGTTTGAAAATCTGTTCGGCATCGCCCTCGTCGTCGAAGAACACAAAATCGGAAAGCCCGTGATCGGAAAGTCGACAGCCGTTTTTATGAAAATAATCATGCCGCTTTTCCAACGCTTCCAAAAGATCGTCAAGTGTTGTGATCGACATCCCGGCCGCGGCGCCGAGTTTGTCGAGATACGCGTTGTACGTCTTAAGACTTTCTTGCGTGACCCAGGGATGATGCGGCTGCGGATCGATACACTGCATGGCCTTATCCGGCCGAAAGGTCGGCAGCACCTGGATGTCGAAACTTTCATCGGCCGCGAATCGGCGGGATCGTCCGTGGTGCAAACGAGGCGGACGTTCATCTGCCGCATGATGCCCCGGGCGGAGAATTCCGGCTCGGCCAGTTTGGCATTGGCGTCGTTCCAGATGCTCTGGGCCGTGTCAGATCCCAGCAGGCGATCATTGATGCCGAAGGGCCGGTTCAGTTCGAGATGAGTCCAATGATACAACGGATTACGCAACGTTTGCGGCGTGACTTCGGCCCACTTCTCGAATTTTTCCCAATCGGAAGCGTCACCGGTGATGAAGCGTTCATCCACGCCCGCCGCACGCAGGGCCCGCCATTTGTAATGGTCGCCTTCGAGCCAGATTCGGGTCAGATTCTCGAAACGCCGATCTTCGGCAACATCCTTCGGCGGCAAATGACAGTGGTAATCGATGATCGGCATTTCGGCCGCGAAATCGTGATAAAGCCGAACGGCTTCGTCGGTTTGGAGCAGGAAGTCGGGAGTGATGAATGGTCGCATGGGTGAGGACGAATTGAAAAAAACGTGATCGTTTGAAACAAGAGCGATATTTTGCCGTTCTCATTCCGGAAAAAACCTGTCGAAGCAGGCTGAAATATCGTAACGAACCTTATCGAGTTTGTGGACAAGCTGGACCGCGGAATCGAAACCGGCCAGCCGGGCCAACTTGGCCTTGACGTGTTCGTCCGTGGGGATCCGCTTCGCCGTGGAATCATTCAGCAGGCACAGGAAGCTGGCCAGGGATCGTAAAAAAACATAGCCCTCGGCAAGGAGTTTGAAGTCCGTTTCGGCGATCAGTTCGGCGGCATACAATTTTTCCAAGGCGTCGAAGGTATTCGGGACGACAATCCCCGGCTTTTCGGAACCGAATTTGAGTTGGAGCATTTGTACGATAAATTCCACGTCGAGGGTTCCGCCGGGGGTTCGCTTGAGTTGATCTTCCCCCGACAGATCCAGACGCCGCTTCCGCATGGCCCGAATCTGTCGGGTGGCGTCGTCATCGAACGGTTTGCAATATTGTACCGAGCGCACGGCACGCATGACAATCTGGCTGAAATGGCGGAATTCGAAAAAATCCTTGTTCGGGCAAAACATGTCGCTGCCCCCGACGATCCGGGCTTTGCAGAGCATTTGTCGCTCCCAAAGTTCGCCGGTTCCCTCGGTGAAATACCGGTTGAAGGCGTCCAGCGACGTGGCTAGGGAACCGCTTTTCCCCATGGGTCTGAGCCGGAGATCGATTTCGTACAATTTCCCCCAAGGACCGAACCCGCTGAGCCGTTTGACGAGAGCCTGGACGAGTTTGTTGAAAAAGACCTGGTTCGGGATGGTTTCCACATCGTGCGGCATGGGCGAGAACCGGCCCTCGGCGTTACGACAAAACGGTCGGGTTTCACCATCGCCCTCGAAAAGCGGCAGGATATCCAAATCGCCATGGTAATTCATTACGCGACCGCCGAACTTGCCAAGCCCCAGGATGGCAAACCGGCATGGACTAAAAAGATCCTCGGGCGGCAGGGACGATTTGGTTTCGGGATGCAAACAATCACCGGATTGTGTCGGCGAATCCATCGCGGGTGTGCCATACCGACGGATCAGGTTGCGACATTCCGCATAGATAATCTGTTTCAGGCACACTTGGGCCACGTCGGAAATCGCTGCCGAGGTGTCTCGCACGGGACTCCGGCCGAGCAGGTCACGGACCCCGATGGGCAGCAGTCGGTCATGCTTGAAACCGGCCAGGATCGGCTCCGGCTGTTCGGCGTTGACGCAGAGTTTTGTCAGCACGTCGTCCAAAATTTCCCGGGGCGGGATCCGGTCCAGAACGAGACTGTCCATGAGGCCGTCGAGCATACCGGGGTCGGCCCGGAGCATATCGGTTAAAAACGGCGCAAACGCGCAAAGTCGGACGAACAAGGCCAGCGACGGTTGGTTGTAACTGAAAAGTTCCCAGAGTCCGCCTTTCGCGCCCAAATCGTCGGCCACGGCATCCAGCGTGGTCAAGGTTTGGTCCGGCTGTGGCGTTTTGGCGATTTCCTTGAGTAATTCCGGGGCAATCGCAACGAGAAAGTGTCGGCAACGCCTTGCGGAAAGATAAGGATTCTTTTCGTCCATTAAATCACAAAGGAGCCGGTACGCCTTATCGACGTCTTCGAAGCCGTATTTTTCCAGGACCGGTCGGATGCGTTCCGGCTCCGGTTGTGTGTCGAGCAGCAGGTCCACCTCGGCGGCCGTGACCTCGTTGTCCTGAAAGGCGTTGACGAGGAGATGGTTGAGCATGCCGCGATTGGCCGTGGTGATGTACTGAAAATCGGCCTTGAACGCCTCTTCGGCCCGCTGCCAGCTCATATCGTTGTAACCCATGCGCAAGGCCAGCTTTCGGGTCTCCTCGGGGGCTTCGGGCATGACGTGGGTTTGCAGGTCGAACATGATCTGCAACCGATGTTCGATCTTTCGCAGGAAACGGTAATCCTCACTCAAAAGGTCGCGTTCCAGGGGTGTGATGCAGCCGGTTCGCTCGAGTCGTTCAATGGCCGTGAGCGTATTGCCGGTGCGCAGCTCGGGCAAGTCGCCGCCGTGGAGAAGTTGCAAAAACTGGGCCATGAACTCGATGTCCCGAATACCGCCGTAGCCCGTTTTGACGTTCAGCAGCGCATCGCCGGCTTCGATGGCGTTGCGTTCGATGCGACGTTTCAGGGTCCGGATGCCCGCGATGTCGGCCTGGAGCAAATTCCGGCGGTAAATCCAGGGTTCCAGGCGTTTCAGAAAATCGTTGCCAAGCTGAATGTTCCCCGCGACGGGCCTTGCCTTGATAAACGCCTGCCGCTCCCAGGTTCGGCCTCGGTTGTCGTAATAACGCAGCGCTTCATCCAGTCCGATGGCTAGCGAGCCGTGCTTGCCATTGGGCCGGAGCCGCATATCCACCCGGTAGGCGGCCCCGAGCTCGGTTTGCTCGGAAAGAAAACGGACAATCTCCCGCCCCATTTCGGCAAAATACTGCGAATTGTCAATCCGTTCTTGCTCGGGATCGGTGTACCCTTCGCGATCGTAAAGGAACATCAGGTCGATGTCGCTGGAATAGTTCAGTTCACGACCCCCGAGCTTACCCAAGGCAAGTACGGTAAAGTGGGCCATCGCACCCTCGGAACTCCGGGGAGTGCCCCGTTTGTGAAAAAGCTTGCGTCCGGCGGCCCGAATCGCGGCTTCAATGGTCGCCTCGGCCACGCGGGAAATTTGCCGGGTCACGATTTCCAGCGGCTGTTTTTTGATAATGTCCCCGTAAGCGATGCGGAGCGTTTGCCGACGCTTGAAACGCCGAATGGCCCGAAGGACGTATTCGTCTTTTTCCAGGCCCATGATTTCGTCGACGAGTTCGTCCGTCAATTGGCGCTGGCTCTGGGGCTGGCCGTCGCTCTGCCGGACCGTCTCGAATAATTCCGGCTCGTTGATGAGCATATCGCCGAGATACTGGCTCGTGGCGAAGATGTCCAACAAGGTCGAGAGGGAAACTTTGTCCTGCAAAAAGAGGGAAAAGAGCGTCCTGGGCGACCGAGACGCCTGAAAAAAGCGTTCCAAACTGTTCAGAACCATGTCGGGATCCGCCGACCAGCGTATCAGCGGAGACACCACGTCGACGAAATCGCCCATGAATTCCAGCGTGGGATCGTGAGACGCGATGCTTTTCATATTCCGCATCCCGCCGGCGGCGTGGGTGATGCCGATGGCGTCCATCCATTCCTTGGCTGTCTCCGGGGCGTCGAGATAGGCTTGCAGTTGTTTCAAATCCACGGACACAAGACGCTTTTGAAAAGGAATGAACGGAAAACGGACCTCGACGCTTGCGTTCCAACGGCGCAGCGTGCCTTGACTGAACGATTCAATATAGCCCCTTTTCCTTGCTGCGGCAAGAGTTTTTTTCGTCGGGGGGTGCTTTTTCGACCCGCTTCCGGTAGAATGTGCTTTTTAATAATCGCCGATGATTTTCATCTCCCCCTTCCATCCTCTTTAATTAACGGTCCGCCATGTCCAGCGCCGCATCGCCTCCCACGTCGCTCAGCCCCGAAGAAATGGTTCGTCGTGTCTGCCAAGCCAAAGAAAAGCTGCTCAAGGAAGTCCACAAGGTTATCGTCGGACAGGATGAAATGCTCGAACAGATGCTCATCTGCATTTTCGCCCGAGGTCACTGCCTGACCATCGGCGTGCCCGGTTTGGCGAAGACGCTCACCGTCTCCACGCTGGCCAAGGCGCTCCAGATGAAGTTCAACCGGATCCAGTTCACGCCGGACTTGATGCCCAGCGACATTACCGGCACGGAAATCATCGACGTGGATCCGGAAACGAACGAACGAAAATTCCGCTTCGTCCGAGGCCCGATTTTCACGAACATTTCGCTCGCGGATGAAATCAACCGAACGCCGCCGAAAACCCAGGCCGCGCTCCTTCAGGCGATGCAGGAATACGAAGTGACCGTGGCGGGCAAGACATATCCGCTGGAGCCGCCGTTTTTCGTCATGGCCACACAGAACCCGATCGAGCAGGAAGGAACCTATCCGCTGCCGGAAGCGCAGCTCGACCGTTTCATGCTCTCGATTTACATCGGTTATCCGAACAAGGACGAAGAGCGGCAAATCGTCATGGCGACCACGCAGACGAAGAAGGTCGAAATCGAGCCGGTATTGCAAGCCCAGGACGTCATCTGGATTCAGCAGCTTGTCCGGCAGGTCGCCGTTTCGGATCATATTGTCGATTACGCAGTCGAACTGGTTCGGTCAACCCGACCGAAGGAATCGTACAGTCCGCAGTTCGTACAGAATTGGCTCGCCTGGGGGGCCGGTCCCCGTGCGGCGCAGAGCATTATTTTAACGGCCAAAGCTCGGGCGATCCTGAACGGCCGCTTCGCGGTTTCCGGCGACGATATTCGAGCCATGTGTTTCCCCGTGCTTCGGCACCGTATTTTCACGAATTTCAACGCCGACGCGGAAGGCGTCGACGTGAACGAAGTGATTCGACGGATCATCCAGGCGGTACCGGAACCGTCGCACGGCGATCCCGTGGCGGCGAAAACCCGACCCACCATCGCGGCCCCTCCGCCCAAACCGAGCGGTGCCAACGCACCGGCAGCTCCGCCCGCACCGCCAAAACGTGGTGAGTGAGGTGTTTTACCCCCCTTGTTTTTCCATGAGCAAGGGGTTAGGATTGGTCGTTCGTTTGGAGACAGAATCATGAGACACCGTCTCCGGTTCGTTAGTATTTAGCCCTTTGCTTGGATCATGCATTTCTCCCTGATTGACCAAATCGAATCCCTGGAACCCGGCAAGTCCATTGTGGCGACAAAATCCCTGACGTTGGCGGAAGAATATCTTCGGGACCATTTTCCGAACTTCCCCGTCATGCCGGGCGTGCTTATGCTCGAAGCGCTGACTCAGTCGTCGGCCTGGCTTATCCGGGTTACGGAAGATTTTGCACACAGCATTGTCGTACTCAAAGAAGCGAAGAGCGTCAAATATGCCCGCTTCGTCCAGCCGGGGCAGAAATTGGTCATCACGGCCGACTGGACCAAAGACGACGGCGAATTTGTCCATCTCAAAGCCGAAGGGAAAGTCGACGGTCAAACGAACCTCAAGGCTCAATTGGTATTGCGTCGCTATAATCTCGCAGACACCGATCCGGACAAGATTCAAACGGACCAAAAGGTCATCGGTGAACTGAAGCAACGCCTCGGTCTTTTGCGTCGGCCTATGTAACGCAACGCCAGGCCGGGCTTCAACGATTTTTGCAACGACATGAACAGCCAACAATTCCGGGACCTCGTCAGCCGAAAGTCTCGTGGTGTCGGACCGGAATTGATTCGTGCCGGGTTGCGGCTTCTCGAAATCCCCTACGCGGGAGTCACTTCACTTCGTAACGTACTTTACGACCTGGGCTTATTACGGCGGCATCGTTTTCCGATCCCGGTATTGTCCGTGGGCAATCTTACTTTGGGCGGTACCGGCAAATCGCCGCTGGTCGCTTGGCTGGGTCGGTATTTTCTTGAACGAGGCTATCGGCCGGGACTGATCAGCCGCGGCTACGGCAGCGGCGAGGACGGTGTGAACGATGAATTCCTCGAACTGGCGCTGCGGCTGCCCGGAGTGCCGCATCGGCTTCATCGGGATCGTGTTGCCGCTGCGACGGAATTCCTTGCCCGACCAGAGAACCA
>JBEBTM010000258.1:0-6532 GCA_040393745.1 Thermogutta terrifontis
ACGCTGGGCAAAAAGGATCCGACGACCCAGGCGGATGGGTGTGCGATTATCGTGTTCCGGTTTGACAATCCCGATTTGGCCATCGAAAAAATCCAAGCTAAGGGGGTCAAGATTCTCGGGAACGACGAAATCTTTTGCGGGTAAGCATGACACGAATCGAACATGATACGATGGGGCCGGTCGAGGTTCCCGACGACGCTTATTACGGAGCCCAAACGCAGCGGGCCGTGGAGAATTTTCCCATTTCGGGTCGGCCGCTTCCGGTGGAGTTGATCCGGGCGCTGGGGCTCGTGAAATGGGCCTGTGTGCAGGCGAATTGGGAGCTCGGGATGTTCACCGAAAAGGTCAAGCGACCGCTTTCTGAGAAAGAGTTTGAAGCGATCAAAACCGCCGCCTGGGAAGTCTACGAAGGCCGTTTCGACGACCAGTTTCCGATCGACGTGTATCAAACCGGCAGCGGAACGTCGACGAACATGAACGCCAATGAGGTGATCGCCAACCGGGCCAATGAAATTTTAGGCTTTGCTCTCGACGTTGTCGATAAACCGATTCATCCGAACGACCACGTCAATCTCGGCCAAAGCACGAACGATATTTTTCCCACGGCGATTCATGTTGCGCTGATGAAATTGCTTTTAGAGAAATTGAAGCCGGTCGCAATCAACGCTCGTGATACGCTCACTAAAAAAGCCAAGAAATGGGAAGGCGTGCTAAAAATCGGTCGTACACATCTTGCTGATGCGACACCGATGACGTTGGGACAAGAATTCGGCGGTTTTCGAGAACAAATGGCAAAAGTAGTACGTTCTGTTAACAGCGCAATAAACAGTTTCCACAGTTTGCCGGTAGGTGGTACCGCAGTAGGGACGGGGATTAACACTCACCCACATTTTGGGCAGCATGTTGCAAAACTTCTCTCTTGTGAAAAATGCACGTTTTTTTCTGCTTTTGATCATTTCGAAGCCAATGCTCAGCGAGATGGCCTTGTCACGGCTCATGCGTTGTTAAAATCCATCGCTTCAACCCTGTTCAACGTTGCCAATAACATCCGTTGGCTCGGCAGCGGGCCGCGCTGCGGGTTTTACGAGGTGATCATTCCCGATCTCCAGCCGGGCAGTTCCATCATGCCGGGCAAGGTCAATCCGGTGCTCTGCGAAGCCCTCATGCAAGCCTGTGCCCGGGTCATCGGCAACGACCAGACGATCACCTTCTGCGGCGCCGCCGGGGGCCAGTTTCAGCTCAATATCATGATGCCGGTCATGGCGGATACGGCCATTGAAAGCGTGAAAATCCTCGCCGGAGCCCTGGAAGTTTTTACCGAGAAATGCCTCAAGGGTCTCGAAGCGAACGAGGAAAAGTGCCGGGAATCCGTGGAGAAATCGCTCTCGATGGTCACGGCCCTGAACCCGATCATCGGTTACGAAAAAGCCGCGGCGCTAGCCAAGGAGGCGTTCAAGACCGGCAAAACGATCCGGGAGCTTTGCGAAGAACAACAAATTCTGCCGCCGGATCAACTTGCCGAGGCGCTGGATCCGATGAAAATGACCCGGCCTCTGGAATAGGGTCCATCGGCGTCTGCGACGTTCGGTTGAACGGGGGTTATTCGCGCAGATCGATGCGTTCAACGGCGGTGGCGTGGCCCGATTCGCCCCGGGCCACGTCGTACATCGTGGGACGGAATGTGATGACAGTCTCCAAAACGCGGTCGACACGACGGCCGATGATGCTGTTGAACGGGCCGCACATTCCCACATCGCACTGAAATGCCGTGCCACCGGGAAAAATCGTTTCGTCCGCCGTGGCAACGTGAGTATGCGTGCCCAGAACGGCGGAAACCCGACCGTCGAGATAGCGGCCCAAAAGCTGTTTGTCGCTTGTCGCTTCGGCATGGACGTCGACGAAAATCACGCGGATTTTCGGCTCGGCTTCCGCGATTTCGGCCAGAATCCTGTCTGCCGCGAGAAAGGGGCAATCCACGGGTCGCATAAAGGTTCGCCCCAGCAGCACAATGACCGCGGCGCGAGTTCCCGAGGACGTTTCGAAGACGGTCCAGCCGCGACCCGGCGCCGCAGGCGGAAAATTGGCGGGCCTGACAATACGTGGATCCTTTTCTAAAATCGGGAAGATTTCCTTTTGCTTGTACGCGTGGTCGCCGAGCGTGATGACGTCGATTTCGTGCGTGAGGAGCTCTTTGTACTGCGCTGTCGTGATGCCGCTCCCACCGGCGACATTTTCCGCATTGGCCACGACGAGATCGATTTTCCGCTCAAGTCGAAAGGGCGGGAGCAATTCTCCAAGGACATCGCGTCCCGGTTTGCCGATGATGTCACCGAGAAAGAGCAGTTTCATGAGGAAAAGAAGGTTCAGGTCGACGTCCGATTCTCAATTGCCAATTCAGCCCCCGAACCGGCACGCTTTTCGCAGTAGGGCCAGGCTCTTGGGTACCGCAGTTTTCGGATCTTCTTTGCCTTCGAATTCAAGGGAGACGAAGCCCTGGTAACGGTGTTTCCGCAGCAGGACACCGATTCGTTCGTAATCCAGATCCAGCGTGTACCAAACGCCGCCGCCGTAGTAGGTTTTCGCCTGCACAAAGACCGTTTTCGGCAGGATCATATCGAGCTTTTCGTAAGGGTCTTCAAGGAAATTACCCGTATCGGCGGTCACTTGCAGCCAGGGCGAATCCACGGCGTCGATGATGCGCAGAAGTCCTTCCGGTGTTCGGGCAAGTCCCCAGTGGTTTTCGAGCCCCAACAGAACGCCGCATTTTTCCGCCGTGGGCAGGATTTTTTCCAGCGACTCGATCACCCAGGAGAATCCGTCCTCTTCCGTGTACCCTTCCAACGGAGGCTCGATGCCACGGTTGGCCATGAGCGCGTCGAAGTTGCCGGATGTTCCCCAACTGCCCGTATTGACCCGAATGATCGGGATGCCGAGACTGTAGGCAAGCTCGATGCTCGCAATGGTTTTTTTGACATTCGTGTCCCGAAATTCCGGGTCGGGCCGGAGAAATCCCTGGTGCGTCGAAAGACTGCAAAGCGACATTCCGGCGGCAAAGGCTTGTCGTTTGAGCTTGGCAAGATACGGTGCGTCCTTCTGCGTCATCTGGACTTCGAGTATTTCCACGGCATCGAAGCCCATTTCGGCGGCCTGCTCGATACATCGGTCGATCGGTGAAGCTTCCCTGGAAAATTGCCAAAAGGAATACGTCGAAACGGCAATCAGATTTCCTTGACGAGGACCGATGTCGTTGGTTGGCTCGGCGGCCCCGGCGGTGTTTGAAAGCAGCGAGGAACCCAGGATGCCGGCGAGTCCGGCCCCGAGCATTTGGCGGCGATTGAACGGTTGGTCATGGTCGGTTTCGTGTTCAGTCATGGGGATATTTTATGTTGCAAAATAAAAAACGGGAAAAATTCGACCCGGGTCATTCTAACATTTTGGCGAAACATTCTCAATGGAAAGCCTTGGGAATTCAAAGAAACCAAAGAAACATCACTGCGGCGATGTAGATCCCTGAGCAAATAACGATCGGCTGAAGGAAAGAGATTTCCCGGTCATTCCGTTTCAACTCGAACCAATAAGTCCGCTTGCCGGTGTTAATGCATACCTTGATCGCGGCCACCCAAAGACCGAGCAGCGGCGGCAGCGAAGTCAAGGGGAAACCGGACTCCATGGCGAAGCGGGTTAATTCGAGTCCGGCAATCGACATCAGGACGCACCCCCAGCGCGCGAGTTTCAGCGATGCGATAATACCGATCCAAAAAGTGATCGGGCCGGCAAGCAGAAATGTCGCGGAAACCGCCATGCGAAAGTTTTCCGCCGAGAAATTTCCTTTTACAAGGTTTTGCGCAACGCCCACGGCAAAACAGCCCCCGAAAAAGGGAATGGCGAGCCAATAACAAAAAGCGCAGCATATGGCGAAAAGGGAAAATCGCCAGCTGAATTCCGTTTCGGCATCCCAGGGGTGATCGTTTTTTGCGGCCCGGTTCAACCATTTCAACGCTTCTTCCCGATTTTCCTGGACTCCCCGGCCTTGATATAAACTGTACCCCCATTCATATTCGGCCGCGGAGCAACCCATCTCGGCCGAACTTTGGAACAAACTGTTAGCCTCCCCAATATCCGTTTCAACGCCGCGGCCATGCAGGTAACACCATCCGAGCAGATATTCCAGTTCCGGCGAATCAGCGAGCCGCAGCACGCGCACGGCTTCGGCGTCGTTTCGTTTGGTCCCCAGACCGTGAAGGTAACACCAAGCCAGTGAGAAAAGACTTTCCGTGTCAAGAGTTTGCTCGGCGGATTGCAAAAGAAACTGAAATGCCGATTTTTGTTTCCGTTTCGAATTCGAATTCAGGTCTTCGTCGAGATGCGGCATGGGATCTGTTCGGCAATTTCAAAACAATACTCGGCGAGATGGATGACACGCCGGGAGCGATTCTGAACAATTCCAATAAAAAACGGGGGCTCCGCGACCCCCGCATTGTAATGATTCGTTCGGTTTTTCTCAATGGTTTGCGTGCCGGAGCAACTAAAATGCAGGCGGATGCTTGTCGTTATCGGTCCTGGTAGAGTTTTTTGATACGTTCGACAATGGCGCTGTGCATTTGACTCACCCGGCTTTCGGAAAGTTCCAGGGTGGCCCCGATTTCCCGCATGGTCATGCTTTCGTAATAGTACAGGATTACGATCAGCCGCTCGGTTTTCGTGAGCCCCTTGGTGAAGACGCGGATCAAATCGACCTTGGCCAGCCGTTCGGTGGGGTCTTCGCTTTTTCGATCGGCGAGGATGTCGATTTCCCGAATGTCTTTCGAGCCGTCGTTTTCCGACCAGGTTTTGTCCAGGCTCGTGATATTGACGCTGTGTGTTTCGGCGAACAACTGCCGGAGTTCTTCGGCGGGCATGCCCAGATGGTCGGCGACTTCCTGGTCGGTGGGTTTGTGCCCGAGTTGGAGTTCCAGCGTTTTGTACGTTTCGTTGAGCTTGCTGGCCTTGGAGCGGACCATCCGGGGCACCCAGTCCATCGAACGCAGTTCGTCGAGCATGGCCCCTTCGATGCGAGTCAAGCAGAAATACTCGAAACGAACTCCCCGATCCGGGTCATAGGACGTGATCGCGTCGATCAGCCCGACGGTTCCCGAGGAAATCAAGTCGTCCAGTTCGATTCCGTCCGGTAATCGAGCCCAGACCCGCTCCGCGCGGCTGCGAACCAGGAACATATAACGCTCAATGAGACGGTTACGAAGCTGGTCGGTCGGATTCGCTTTGTAAAGAGCCCAAAGTTGATCGGTTTCCTGATTGAGGGCAGCTTGGGCGGGTGAGGTCTCAAAATGGGGGCCTCGCGTCCCTTTGGTCGAGAGCGTCCCCTGAGACACCACGGGGGATGCGATGGGTTCTGTCGCTTGAAGGAGGTTCTTCATTCTCCGCTTCCTGTTAGGCATCTCACAAAATTGGTTTCCGGCTGCGATGGGCATTTCGTGTGGTGCTGAAATGACCGCGTAGCTCGCAAAAGGAATCTTATGAGGTTCCCTAGTTAAATGTCCGCGTCTATCGGTTTGGAAAATGACACGAAATCGACCCTCCGCAAGCAGTGCCGATGATCGTTCTCTTTCGAGCCCCTAAAACAGGAGCGGTAGCTCTCGTTTTGAGGAGCCGGAAAGGTTTCGTGTTTTTTCGTTGAGGGACATTAACGATTTTGCTTCTTTGTGAAAAGAACAGTTTTTTCGTTTTTTCTTCGCCCTCTTCCGATAAAACGCGGTCAGGAGCCTTCGCTCAAAGCATCCGATGCCGTATTAACCCCTGAATCCTCCAGGGGTTCCGACTGATCGCCCCGCCTGATGATCTCACGGAGCAGAGTTTCGACAGAATCTTGGACACATTTTTCCGCCACCCAACCGACAAAGTAGCCGAGGACAGTGTAAAATAGGAAAACTTGGCAAGCTGAAATAAGGATGTCTCCCGATTCGCGGCCATGAATCAAACCGAGCACGATGATCAGGCACATGGCGCTGACACCGACAAAAGCGGCAAACAGGCGGCCAAGGCTTCGGATGGGTGCCTTTCGGGCTATGGCGGATTCGTTTTGCCGACTTTGTTTTTGCCATTCGGCCAACTCACGTTCCCGCCACAGCGCCAAGAGAACCGGGTCGATATTACTCGGAACCTCCAGCGCATCCAGTTGCTCCATATAGGAACCGGCGCTGTGAACCGAAGACTCGTGAGTATCGGTGTGTTCTTCCTGCATTCTTTTATCTTCTTGCCAAACGTCCGTGTCCAGTCGATCTCCTGTTATCCTTTGTCGGGAAGTTGGAACTTTGAAATAATAAAAAAACTGAGTTGACGGTTATTTCCGAAAAACGTTTTTTGCGCATCCTGCCTGTTTTGCCGGATATATCAGAGATGACGACATTCAGGAGATGGGAAAATTGGATCACCCCTAAAAAAACCGCACCCCCGATGGTTGGGTGGCTGCGGTTCTAATTTGATATTCTGGGAGCGTTGATTTCGAAGACTGGGTAGACGGCTCGTTTTTTGGGAT
>JBEBTM010000259.1:0-6530 GCA_040393745.1 Thermogutta terrifontis
TCAGACCCACGGAAATGGTCGGGGCCGTCAGATCCTGAGAAACGACGCTTGATGAGGTGATCTTCACACCGCTGGACGAGCCGGCGGCCAGTTGGACGGCCAGGGCGTAGTCGGTTCCATTGACTTTGCCGTCGCCGTTGATGTCGGTTTCGGAATAGGTTGAGGCGATGGATTTCGCATTGGCGGCACCGGTGCCGTAATAGGGCTCGAGAAGCTGGTTGAAGTGGTCTTTCCGTTGAAGCCAACCCGACTGTTGTTGCAGAATGGCCGCTTCGATGAGAAGGGGCAGGCCGGGATTGACTGAAACGGCGGAATCGTCGCGGAGGACGTCCAGGGTGAAACTCCCGTACCCGGAATCGGCAGAAACGAACACGGAATAAGATCCCGCCTTGAGGGCCGCGGTGGCGCTGCTGGAGGTCGTACCATTGACGACGTTGCTCAAGGCGATTGTTTCGCCCGTGGTCCGGTTGATGAGTGTGATCGCCGAGGGATCGAGCAGGCTTCCTGCGGTCTGCTTGACGACGAAGTCGATATTTGCCGCGACGTTGGCGTAATCCGTGGTCAGATCGAAGCGGATTTCGGCGGAGTTATCCTGCTGGGCATAAGCTGTGAGGGGAGCCGAAAGGATACTCACGGCGAGCATTTCGCGGCTTTCAAGAGCCTCGATTTGCAGGGATCGGTGGGATTGGGAGTTGCGGTGGGAATTGCGGGCGGTTTCGAACGAGTTTTTGAGAAAATCCATTTCTATTTTCCTTGCTGCGGTCTTGCAGCTTCTTTTGGCGCGACGAAAATCGGCGTAACCATCCTGGCGGTCCGGTTTTCGTTGAGCGGCCCCTTTGAGTAGGTAGGAACTGGGATTGGAAACGGCGGACGAGAGGTCGGGAAAGTGGGTCCGCGCGGAGGAAGGGTAGCGATTTCCGGCACGCCGCTCAAGAGAAATTTTCGGGAATTTTGCCAAAAATCGAAAAAAAGACTAAAGTCTGCCAAAAAATGAGTTGGAGACGATGTTCTAAAAAACGGCGGTCGGAAAACGCTCTTTCCTGATTGGCCCATTTTCAAGCGTTCGCGCAAACGCTATAATGAGCCCGATGTTTTTCGCCATGATGAATCATCCCCAGTCCCGTTCAGGAGCTTCCGATGACATTTTCGATGACCCCCGCCGAAAAAAAGGCCGTTGACACGATCCGCACTCTTTCCATGGACGCCGTCCAAGCCGCCAATAGCGGTCACCCGGGCACGCCAATGGCTTTGGCTCCTTTGGGCTACCTGCTCTTCAATGAGGTCATGCGTTTCGACCCCGCCGACCCCGCATGGCCCGGCCGGGATCGGTTCGTGCTCTCCGCCGGCCACGCTTCCATGCTCCTTTATTCCCTGCTGCACCTGAGCGGCGTGAAACAGCTCGACGAAAACGGACGCCCGACCACGGAGCCCGCCGTGGCTTTGGAAGACATCAAAAAGTTCCGCCAGCTCGACAGCCGTTGTGCCGGACATCCCGAATTCGGCCATGTCAGCGGTGTGGAAGTCACCACAGGCCCCCTCGGTCAAGGCGTGGCCACGAGCGTCGGAATGGCCATTGCCGCGAAATGGTTCGGCGGACGGTACAACAGTGCGAACCAAAAGCTTTTCGATTCCAATGTTTACGCCATCTGTGGCGATGGCGATATGATGGAAGGCGTGAGCGGCGAAGCGGCGTCCTTGGCCGGGCATTTGAAGCTTTCAAATCTTTGTTGGTTCTATGACGACAACAACATCACGATCGAAGGCGACACGAGCCTGGCCTTTACCGAAGACGTTGCCAAGCGTTTCGAAGCCTACGGCTGGAACGTGCTGCATGAACACCTTCCAAAAAACGGAGGATAAACCGACCTTTGTCGTCGTGAAAAGCAAAATCGCCTTCGGGGCCCCCCACATGGAAGGTTCTCATGAAGCCCACGGCGCTCCGTTGGGTGAAGAGGAAATCAAAGCCACAAAAAAAGCCTACGGCCTTGATCCCGAAAAGAAATTCCTGGTCGATACGGAAGTTTATCAAACCTTCGCCAAGGGAATCGGCCAGCGCGGAGCCGAGCTCCATGCCGCATGGATCCAACTTTTTGAGGAATACGGCAAGCTGTTCCCCGACCAAGTGATCGAACTTGGCAAAATCGCGGCCGGGAAACTTCCCGACGATTGGGACTCCGAAATGAAGCCGTTCCCCGCCGACGCTAAAGGTATTGCGTCCCGGGCTTCCTCGGGCAAGGTTCTTAACCAACTGGCCAGTCGGCTTCCCTGGATGCTCGGTGGTTCGGCCGACCTGGCGCCGTCGAACAAATCGGACCTGACCTTCCTCGGAGCCGGTGAATTCAGCGTCGATACGCCGGCGGGCAGGAATTTCCATTTCGGCATTCGGGAATTTGCCATGGCCGCGGTGACCAACGGCATGGTGCTTTCCGGGCTCAGGGCTTACTGCGCGACGTTCTTCGTGTTTGTCGATTATCTCCGGCCCGCGCTGCGACTCAGCGCGATCATGAAGATTCCCACGATGTATATCTTCACGCACGATTCCATCGGCGTGGGTGAAGACGGCCCCACACACCAGCCTGTGGAGCATCTCGCATCGCTTCGTGCGATTCCCAATGTGGCCGTTTTCCGTCCCGCCGATGCCAATGAGGTCACCGAGGCTTACAAATCGGCCATGGGACTGACCAAAATGCCGTCGGTGCTGGTTTTCACGCGACAGAACCTCCCGACCGTGGACCGAACCCGGTTCGCTCCGGCGGAAAACGCGGCCAAAGGGGCTTACGTTCTCGCCGATGCGGAAGGAGGCAAGCCGGATGTGATCCTGCTCGCGACAGGCAGTGAAGTCGGCTTGTGCGTTGACGCCTGGGAAAAACTCACCGTGGAGGGCGTGAAAGCCCGGGTGGTAAGCATGCCGTGTTGGGAATTGTTCGAGATGCAAACGCAGGAGTACAAGGATGCGGTGTTACCGCCGTCGGTGAAAGCCCGGGTGGGCGTGGAATTGGGTATCGAAATGGGTTGGCGGAAATACCTCGGCGATCGGGGCGTTTTTCTGGGTATGAATGATTTCGGCGCCTCGGCCCCCGCGGGCGTATTAATGAAGCATTTCGGTTTTACC
The DNA here is from genome assembly GCA_040393745.1 of Thermogutta terrifontis. Classification (GTDB taxonomy): domain Bacteria; phylum Planctomycetota; class Planctomycetia; order Pirellulales; family Thermoguttaceae; genus WRKP01. The sequence goes on from JBEBTM010000259.1 coordinate 3,113, forward strand.
GTGGAAAACGTCTGCAACCTGGCCCGCCTGTGCATGAAGTGACCTCCCAATGGGGACGGGAATCAGCCCCCGTACCCTCCTTACATAATCATTGAATGGAACCTTCATCATGGCCAAATGTGCACATTGCGGAGCGACGATCCTGTTCGGCGGCACACCCTATGGTAACGCTGTTTTTTGCAATGACAAGTGCCTTCACCAGGGCGTTTACGCACGGGAAGCCCAGCACGTTCCGGAGGAAATGGTCGACGACCTCGTCCGTCAAATCCACGAGGGCGAATGCCCGGTTTGCGGGGGGCCGGGCCCGATCGATTTCCACTTTTCCCACCGTGTGATGTCCTTTTTGGTCGTTACCCAATACCAGACGAATCCCCGCATCTCCTGCCGGGGGTGTGGTTCCTCGGCGAAGATCAAGGACTTTTTCGTAACAACGTTCGTCGGCTGGTGGGGCATCCCCTTCGGTGTTATTTTGACGCCGATTTACATGATACGAAACCTGTTCGGATTGGCGGCTCCGAGTTCGCTGGAACCGTCCGAGCATTTGCGAGAACATGCCAAGCTGATCCTTGCCCACCATCTCTTGACGCAACCGGCCGAGGAAAAGACATTACCGGAAGAAACCTATTGAGCCGATAACATGACCCGTCCATGCTGCGTTTTAGCGGTTTACGTAAAACCCGGCGCGATGGCAACGAAAGGAACCTGAATCATGAGAGCGAAACGCCTGTTCATTTGCGCGTGCATCCTGGCTTTGTCCACCCTCACTGCGCCGCTGCTCGCTCAGGAAGGCGGACCGCCCAACTTCGTTAAAATGTTCCGCTCCGAAACCTTCCGGGAAGGCCAAAAAAAGGCGGGCAAAACCGTGATGCGGTCCTTCTGGAACGGCAAAGGGTCGAACTTGATGACCATGCAGCTATTAAGCGAACGGGAAGTTCGTGAAGCCTGGAACGTGACCGACGAACAGCACGGCAAAATCCAGGGAGCCATGATGGGCATGTTCACCAACCCCGAGCTTGCGGCGGAAATGAAGGAAATGGGTGAACTCCAATCGAGCGGCAAAGTCTTCGGCGATAATGCCGATCCGGCTTCCGAAAAGCGTTTCGTCGAATTGCAATCGAAAATGGTCGAGACCATGATGGAGAAGCTACCTGCCGAAATGGACAAGGTACTGACCGACGAGCAGAAACGGAAATCACAGGAATTCCAACTCGCGGCCATGTCGGATATCCCACTGGTCACGCCGGACATGTTCAAGGCCTTGGATTTGTCCGAGGATCAGACGAAAAAAATGGAAGACATCCGGAAGGAACTGGAACCGCAGTTCGACAAGCTCGGCGAGGAACTCATCGACGCCCAGATGAAAATCCAGGATAAGCTCTTCGAAACCATGGAAAAGGAAGGCGCGTTCGCAGAGGGGCCCGCTATGTTTGAAAAGATGCAGGAAATCAGGAAACGCCTCCAAGCCGAGGACCCCGAGATCAAAAAACTCAACGAGGACATCAAGAACCGGGGGCAACATTTCGTGGCGCAGCTCAAAATAAAAATGTTCGACGTACTCACCGACGAACAGTGGGATCGGCTTCAAAAAATCGTGGACAATCCACCGGACTATGTGAAGAACATGATCAAGAAAATGAAAGCGCAAATGGGCGGAGGTGACGGCACCGACGTTTCGAAAAACGTGATGGAAGCTTGGAAACCCGGCGAACCGATTCCCGATGAATACCGCCAACAGCGTCAGAAAAAAGCGTTTCCGGCGAAAGAGGAGTAGCATCCGGGGACACTGTCCCGACTCGTTGTTTTTTAGCCCGTTATTTCGAATTTTTACTCAAGGATCATTCCATGACAAATCAACGTCGTTTGCTTTTTACCGGTTTATTAGTACTGTGCTTTTTTACGGTTTCCGCAACCTTCGCGCAGCAGATTGATTTCCTGAAGCTTGTACGTTCTCCGATGATGCAGCGTTCGCAGCAGGCCGCCGGGCGTGCCTTGGCCGATTCGATGTGGAACGGCAATGGCGGAAACATGTTGGCGATCCAGTTGGTCGACGAACCGGAAATTCGCGAGGCATGGGGAATCACAGACGAACAGCAGCAACGGATCAAGGCCACGGTAACCGATCAGTCGCTGTTTGTCAATCAGCCCGAGTTTCCTGGCCTGGTCGCCGAAATGGGGAAGTTCATGGATCCTGCCGACATCTTTATGGAAAAAGCCTCGAAAGAGCGGCTGGACGGTTTTACCGAAGTCCAGGAGAAAATTGTCGGTCTCGCCATGAACGCCATTCCCGCAGAGATCAATAACATCCTGACCGAGGAACAAAACCAAAAGCTGCTCGAATTCCAGCTTGCCGGGATGTCGGAAATGCCCATCATCACGCCGAGTTCCTTCGAAGCGCTCGGGCTCTCCGAAGAACAAAAAAAAGAACTCGAAGCCGTGAAAAAGGAACTCGAAGCCGATTTCACGAAAATGATGGACGAAACGATGGAGATGAGTTTCCGCCATCTTGGAAAAATATACGATAAAATCGCGGAAGAAGGAGTCGAGATCAAAGACGGCAAGGCCCTGCATGAGAAAATCACGGACGCGACCAAGCAGCTTGAAGAATTGGCGAAAACGGACGAAAACGTCCGCCGCGATAACGAGGAAATCCAGAAAAAAGGTCTGGCGTTCATGACCCGACTCAAGTTCAAAGTATTCGATATCCTGACGGACGAACAAATGGCCAAGCTTGAAGCCTTGGTCGATCATCAGCCGGAATACGTTAAGATCGCCCTGAAAAGAATGAAGGAAAAACAAGGTTTGGACGACAATACCAGTTCGATTCAGACATTTTTCGACGCTTGGAAACCCGGTGAAGCCATCCCTGAAGAATATCGCCAACATCGCCGGAAAAAAAATTTCCCGACCGAAGAAAATTAAACGTGGCATTGCGAAAACAATCCACGAAAACGCCCGCTTTCACCCTTTTTCATGAATCCATATGACCTATAAAATCGTTTTGCTCGATCCCATTTCCGAAGATGGAAAAAACATGATCCGTAACACGCCCGGCATCGAATTCGAGGAACATGTCGGCCTGAAGGGCGATGACCTGAAAAAGTGCCTGACCCAGTTCGACGGCGCGATCGCCCGTAGCGGCGTGAAGATCACGGCCGAATCCCTTGAAGGCAATACCCGGCTCAAGGCCATCGCTCGCGCCGGCGTCGGCGTCGATAATATCGACACCAAGGCGGCCACCAGGCAAGGTATCGTCGTCATGAATACCCCTGGAGGCAACACGGTTTCCACGGCGGAACAGACTTTCGCCCTGATGCTGGCCCTGAGCCGGAACATCGCCCCCGCGTATCAGGCGCTCGTCGAAGGCCGTTGGGACCGCAAACTCTACACGGGCCACCAACTCGAAGCCAAAACACTCGGT
>JBEBTM010000260.1:0-6467 GCA_040393745.1 Thermogutta terrifontis
CGGCCAACAGGATCACTCGGCGATCCTTCACGTTCAGGTGGAAAAATCGGGACAGGAAATTACCCACACCGGCTCCAAGGAGTGTTGTCGGGCCTTCCCAACCCGCCGAGCCGCCGGTGCCCAGCGTGAGGAAGCCGGCAAGCGTCTTGACGATCGGCAGCCGGTTTCGCAAGAAACCGTTTCGAAAATGAAAAGCGCGAATCACGCCGTCGGTTCCTTCCTCCGTCGCTTCAGGGGCGAAAGACCAGATCAAAAAACCGCAAAGCAGACCACCGAAGGCCGGAATAAGCGGGATCAGGATCCAATACCGGGGTAACACGAAGCCGGCGATGAGGTCGTACCGGGGGGCATCAATGAAACAAAGGCCGGGCAACGGGCCGGATCGGGACGTGTAGTCCTCCGGTGACGGAAACAGGATTCCGGCCGCCGCATAAATTCCATGGACCGCCCCTCCCAGATACAAATACACGGAATAGGCCAGCGCCGCCAAGAGACCGGCCAGCAGACCGGCCAAGACACTAAAGGCGATCAGCTTGCCGGAAAGTTTCCAATCGAAGCGCGTTTGCAGTCGCTGAAGAAAATTCTGTTTACTGTAATCCTTGCGATCCATCGGAAAACGGGGGCTGTTACAACGGCGACATTTACCTCACCGCGAAGGATAAAAGGAGGGAACCGGTCGGTGTTTCGCCTCCGCATTTGATGCTTGGGACCGTTTTTATTTTCCTTCGCGACTCTGTTGGTGAAAATGATCCGATCCTGCAGCGCTATTCGTCATTGAAAAACTCTTCGTGCCGGATGATGCCCGATTCTTCTTCGGCTTCGGCATGACTCTGCCATCGCCATCGTCTCGCAGCCCGCTTTTTTTCCTTGCGGACTTCGATCCGGGGCTCGACGTAAAATCCGAAAAACATCAGGAGCGACTGCCACCAGGTCGGTTCGGCAACGTATTCGACGTCGACAATTTCAAAAGGCTTTTCCGGTTCGAGATAAACCTTCCGCATAGACGATTTTGGCCCGAAGTCACCTCCACAACGACTACAGGGCGCCTTGTTTTTCGGGGGCCGGACCGCATGTCCGCACCCCCGGCAAACGTGCCGGTATTCCCAAGGGCCATAACCGAATTGATTGTCTTTCATAGTTCCAGCATAATTCCAGGCAAGATGATTTCACTCGGCAGACTGGGACAAGAGGGCAAACCGCTGTCAAAAAACGTCTGGGTCGGCCCCATATTATGAGATCGCTCTATTTTACGGCAATCGAGAGGAAGTATACACATTGCCGCCCCGTTTGTCGAGGCCGAAAAAATGCGGGGACGCCAAAAGTTCCTGTCTGCGGTTCCCATACGATTCACCGCGACATTTTGCTGATTATCCACGGCAGATTTGGCGAGCATGAGCATTTGCTCGGGAGAAAGCCGGACGAAAAAGCGGAAATTCCTCTTTACATCGTTTGGGAAATTCGGTATTGTCCGCTCCGTCCGAAATCTTTCAAATTTTTTTCCGGTTCGCGTCATGAAGAAAATCACGGTTTTTTCGAAGAGAACGAAAATGCACACAATTTTGCTTCCTGTGAATTTTTTCACGGCAATCATATTGCTAACGTTTTACTCCACTGTCGGTTACGCACAAAATACCATTGTGCCCGGCAATCAGAGCATCCCTCGACAGACGGTTCCGGTGTCCGGTTACCTCCCCCCGCAAACGGATCAACAGCAACCGATTCGCCCCCAAACACTGCAAACGGCCCCCAAGAGCATCCAGCAAAATGGGGTGACCGTATACCAACAACATCCGAACCAACCCAATACGGCCAATCCTTATCAACCGGCGCCGGCACCGCAGGGGTTCTGGACCGCTCAGCCGCCGATCAGTCCCAGCGGAACGGAAAACCGAACCACGACACCCGGTTACGGCTCTCCCTATCCGACGGGGCCGATTCGAGTTGCGGCCAATCAGCCTGAAGGCCAACAGGCAACGGGTGCTGTGTATGGTCTGCCGCCAAATCCGAATCCCACGCCGCCCCCCCAACCGCAGCCGGTTTATTACGCAACTCATCCCGGGCAACCAACCGCGGTCCAGCCGGAACGTTCGCGAGTTCACATCGGTCGGTCCGAGCCGGAATATCGGGCCCAGCCGTTTTTCCTTACTCCCCAGGAACAGCGCGAGTTGGATGAATTCCTCGTCCGTTGGGAAAAGTACAGTGAAACGATCAAGAATTATGAAGTCCAATTCCGTCGGCATGAATACGAATTAGTCAAAACCGAAGCCATGCCCAACGGTGGAATGGCCTTAAAGCGTTCCACGTTCGGCAATTTCAAATACTGCGCGTCACCAAGCCGGTTTTCCTATCATGTCGAAGGCGATCTGGTCCGGGACCCTGAAACGGGAAAGGGGTTGAAAGTTTACGGCAAAGACGACCCGACCGTTTCGCAGGAGAAAATCATCATCAACGAAAAGGCGTTTTATCAATTCGATTTCAACGGAAAAAAAGTCGTCCAGATCAACTTGCCGCCGGAAGTGGTCAACAGCGGCATCGCGAAGAGCCCGTTGCCCTTGATTTTCGGTGCGAAAGCCGAGGACATGAAAAAGCGGTTCAGCATGAAGATCGTGACACCTGCGAATGTCCGAGACAGCGAACTCTGGCTCCAGGTTCGTCCGCTCACGCTTGAAGATCAGCAGGAATTTCGGGAACTGGAAATCCGGTTGGACAAAAAATTGCAGGCCAATGCCATCACACGGTCCGAAACAAACGGCATCAATGTTTCGCGGTATCAGCTTTTTGATGTGAAGATCAATTCGATTTTCAATTTCGGCGCGTGGATTCGCGATCATTTCGTGGCGAGCATTCCCCGTGATTGGACGCATGAAGTACTCGACTGGGCCGAAGAATCGCCGGGCACGGCCACGGCCGGTCCGCCGAATCCGAATCCCGCGCCGCCGAATCGGAGCGTGGCCGAACCTTATCGCCCGCCGAATCCGCAGCCGCCACGCAACGAAATTCCGCTTTATCAACCGAGAAATTGACGCCGCGCTTCGGCAACTGCATTTCGTCGTACTCCAGGTTCCGGACGGAAAAATCCTATGCAAAAATCGCTTGACCTTAAACTGGCCCGGATTCTCGCGGACCGGAATTGTAACGATTTCATTCTCGCCGACGCCAAGGACGCCGACATGGCCTACGGGCTTGCCGCACCGGGCCGGGACGGGCAAGGATCGTGTTTTCGCACACTCGACGAATACCGAGACCAGATTCGACAAATCGTCGCCCAAGGACTCGTCGACATCGTACTCATGAGTGCCAGTACGAGCGAAATCCTGACGATCAACGAACGTATTTTCGACCATTCGCCGATCACTCCGGCGATTCGCGCCAACGACACCACGGACATCTGGCTCGCCGGAGCCGAAGGCGTCTACGGCCGGGAGCCCTCTCGCAGTTTCCGCAGTGCGACAATCGATCATGCCATGTGCGGCAAGTCGCACTGCACGGAATCGGAACGACATCTCGGGGTCGACCTCGGATTGTATTCAATTACGTTCAACAACGACTTGGAGCGGGACCGGGAGGCGTTGCTGACGTACAAAGAATTCCGCCTGGAAGCCGAAGAAAAAGGGTTCCGCCATTTTTTAGAGGTTTTCAGTCCGAATTTCCGGGGCCCGAACACGCCGAAGGATGTTCCGACGTTCGTGAACAATCACATTGTTCGAACCCTGGCCGGCGTAACCGAGGCGGGGCGACCCGTCTTTCTCAAGATTCCGTATTACGGTCCCGAGGCGATGGAAGCCCTGGTTCGGTACGACAGTCGGATCGTCGTAGGCATCCTCGGCGGTTCGGCGGGCACGACGCTCGACGCGTTCCAAATGCTTTATGATGCGAAAAAGCACGGGGCCCGGGTCGCTCTTTACGGACGAAAAATCAACGGCGCCGAACATCAATTATCGTTCGTTCAATATCTCCGGGCCGTCGCCGACGGACAAGTCGAACCGCGCGAGGCGACGAAAGCGTACCACGGCGATTTACAGCGACTGGGCATTCGTCCGCATCGCCCGCTGGAAGAGGACTTGGAGCGAATGGAATCGAGCGACGGTTACGGTCGCTAGGATTACCCGCAAAATCAGTCGCTTCGCTCCTGGTTTTACTATCTTATCATGAATAAAATTCATGGTTTCGAAGATTGGTAATACATCACACAACGCGGACCCGGGATGGGAGCATGATCTTCGGCGCGGTTCCTTTGGGCGTGAGAGTGAAGGCGACCAGGTAATTCCGACCCGCGACGGGGAACGGCGGGTACGATTTATCGTTCAAACAATACCGGAAATTGTAACCGATTTCGTCGAAGGGCCAGTTTTCATCGGTGACGACGTCCGGCGTCATGATCGCGTCGATCCCGAGAGAAATTTCGGTATGTCCTTCCACGGGAACCCGGATGCCGCCGTCGGTGTCGTCCAGGCGATAGATCGTGTACCGGGCAGATTCGATCTCGGTCGGCGAAACGGGCCGGCCGGTGGCGAGGGTGACCCGACCTAGGAAAAGTCCACTGCCGTTTTCCAGGGCCCGACCGTTTTCCGTCATGGCGCAGAACAGTTGCATCGTATCGGACATGTAGCAAACTCCTTGCGATAAAGTGTATCGATAAATCGCCGGCTGGTTGCCGCGTGGAATGCCGAAAGTTTTTTTTCGGGCGTCGATTTCCACAGGTCCCAGCGGCGAGGGCAGAATCGGATTCGTTGGAATGAGCGGCGAGAGGAGCACGACCACGCCGGCTGTTGCCGAGGCCGTTTTGCCGTCTTTCGCCACGGTCAGGATCACGGGATAATAACCGGGTCTTTCGAACGTGTGCGTTATTTTTGTGTCAGAAACAATATCCGCCCGCGTTCCGTCGTTCCAATGGAAGGTGAATTCGGTACCGTTGGATTCGGAAGCGTCGGCCAGGACGGTCAGCGGCGCGATCCCGCTGGAAGGCTGTAAAACCAGGCTTGCGCGGACTTCACTCGGATCGAGCACGCTGACGACCTGCGACGTTTCGGTCCAAACGCCCACGGCGTTCCAGACGCGGAAGTTGACGAGATAACGGCCCGGCAATTCGTAAACATGCGCGGCACCATGGACGGAATTCATGGGGCCGAGTACGGGAGAACCGTCACCCCAATCGAGTTGCATTTCCGCGGCCTCGGACCCGACGGCGGAAGCCGTTACGGAAAGCGGCGTCTCGCCTTGCCAGGGCGTGACGGCCAACCTTGCCACGGGGGCGGACGGCGGCGGGACAACCGTCACGGGCCGGGACGCGGACAGCGCGGCGCCTTCGATGTTTTCCGCGGTGACGGTGACGGTATAATTGCCGATTTCCTCGTAGGTGTATTCCGTCACCGGCGATTCCAAGGGGCCCGTAACGTGCCCGTTTCCCCAATCGTAACGAAAAAGTACGCCTTCCCGGGAATGGACCGTGGCGACTACGGTCAACGGTTTGTAGCCGCCGTCCGGGTTCAGCGTCAAGTCGATGGAAATCGGACGGGAACGTACGACGATCGTTTTCGTCGCGATTTCAACCGTTCCATCCTCATTGGTCACGGTCAGAATCAGGATGACTTCCCGGTCGTTTTCCGACGCGGAATAAACGTGACTGATCACGCCGGCTGTTTCTGTTTCGGAAAATGTCCCATCGCCCCAGTCAAGACGGAAGATCGAGCCGATCGAAGCGGAAAAATCCACGGAAAACGGCGTGTTGGAATACGCGGTTTCTTCGGCCGTGAAAGACGCCTCGATCGGACGGTCGAAATAACGCACGACAATCGTTGGTTCGACGGTTCCCGAATTGACGAACTGCCCGTAACGCACGCAAAGAATTCCGTCGCCGGAGACTCGGGCACCCGTGTGATTTTTGAAAGATTTCGTACAAATCGTTTTCCCGGCAGGAATGACGATCTCGCCGTAATTTTCACAGGAATCCATCGCCTCGCGGAAATGGTCGGCCAGGGTGAAATGGTCGGCGCCGTGTCCCGGGGGGGATTCGTCGGCCTTGATGCCGTTGTAATCGGCCCAGGTCTGGTCGGAAGTCTGGAGCAAAGGCGCTTTTCCGGATAGATCGATCTTCGAGGATGCCTGCACGACCAATTGCCGGACGCGTCCTTGTAAGTGACCGACGAAGGAGGAAAGGGTCATTTTTCCGGCGGGTTTTTCGACCGTCCACGTCTGACCGGTCACGCCCGGGGGGAAAACGATCGACTGATCGGCGGTGTCGGTAAACGCACTGGAGGCGTTCTCGTCCGTCGTCCAGGTGAGTTGGCCCGCCGTCCCCGAGATGCTCCCGGTGACTTTAAGCGACGAGCATTGTTCGATCTTAAAAACATTGACAGTCGTGTAGGCGGCAAAAAGGAGATTTTCCACGGCGACCGGCGTATTGATTCTCAAACGACAAGGCGACTGACCGCCGTAGCCGAGGATTGTACTTTGATCAATACACGTCT
>JBEBTM010000261.1:0-6465 GCA_040393745.1 Thermogutta terrifontis
TGAAAAAACGTTGCTGTAAGTTTTGCGGTAAGCCCCCGGATCCACGGCCATGCGGGCGACTTCGTCGACTTCGTCGTTCGAGGGCCAAATTTCGTTGAGGAAAATCGGCGTACCGTCGGGCGCGTTGCCGATGGGTTCGGATGTCAAGTTGATATTGACGTTTCCGGCCAAGGCGTACGCGACGACCAAGGGAGGCGAAGCGAGATAATTCGCCTTGACGAGCGGGTTGATTCGGCCCTCGAAATTCCGGTTGCCGCTGAGCACGGCCGCGGCGACGAGGTTGCCTTCCGTAACGGCCCTGTCAACCTGCGGGGGCAGCGGGCCGCTGTTGCCGATGCAGGTCATGCAGCCGTAACCGACGATGTCGAATCCGAGCGTTCGCAGCGGTTCGAGGAGTCCGGCCCGACCCAGGTATTCGGTGACCACACGCGATCCCGGAGCAAGGCTCGTTTTGACAAATCGTGGCGTCCGGAGTCCCTTTTCAACGGCTTTTTTGGCAAGGAGCCCGGCGGCGATCATTAAATTCGGATTACTCGTGTTCGTGCAGCTTGTGATCGCGGCAATGACTACGGCGCCATGGGTGATCGGGATGTTAATCGTCGAATTGTCGCTGTTCGTTTGATCTTCGTTGACGGGATAAACCACCTGCGCGATCCTGGCGACTTCGGATGCGGAGACACCGAACCCCTGATCTTTGACAGGCTTAACGAGTGCGGCGGCGAAGTTTTCTTTCATGGCCGTGAGCGGAACGCGGTCTTGAGGTCGCTTGGGGCCGGCCAGCGAGGATTCGACCGTACCGAGGTCGAATGACAGGACTTTCGTGTAACGAGGCGTGGGTTGGTCCGGGCCGTTCCAAAGTCCTTGGGCTTTGCAATAGGCCTCGACCAAGGCAACGTGATCGGGATCCCGACCGGTTTCCGTGAGGTAACGGATCGTCTGCGCATCGACGGGAAAGAATCCCATGGTCGCGCCGTATTCGGGGCCCATGTTGGCGAGAACAGCGCGGTCGGCCAGCGGCATCGCCGCCGCACCGGGTCCGAAATATTCGACGAATTTACCGACGACGCCCTCTTTTCGAAGGAGTTCGGTTACCGTCAAAACAAGGTCCGTGGCCGTTACGCCGGCGTGAAGGGAACCTGTCAGCTCCAGGCCGATCACCTGCGGAGCGAGCATGTAATAGGGCTGGCCGAGCATCACGGCTTCAGCTTCAATCCCGCCGACCCCCCAACCGAGCACGCCGAGACCATTGATCATGACGGTGTGCGAATCGGTACCAAGCACGGAATCGGGATAGAGGACGGGCAAATCCGAACCGGTGCGTTCCGGCTGAGCCCTGCCCACGTGGACGACGTCGGCGAGGAATTCGAGATTGACCTGATGAATGATGCCCACCGAAGGCGGAACGACCCGGAAGTTGTCAAGCGAATTTTGGGCCCAGTGAAGCAGAGCGTAGCGTTCGGCATTGCGATGAAATTCCAGATCGACGTTTTTCGCCAAGGCGTCTTTTGTACCGTAATAATCGGTCTGGATCGAATGATCGATCACCAAATCGACGGGGATGAGCGGGTTGATTTTGTCCGGATCGCCGCCGAGTCTGCGTATGGCCGAACGCATCGCGGCCAAATCGACCACGGCGGGCACGCCCGTGAAATCCTGGAGCAGCACCCGAGCCGGTTTGAGCGGAATTTCAATGTTCGTCGAAACTTCCGGCCGCCAGTCGGCAAGATTTTTGACATCGTCCTCGGTCACTTGGAAGCCGTCGCAGTTACGGAGCACGGATTCGAGGAGGACCCGAATGGAAAACGGGAGCCGCGAAAGTTCGATTCCCAGTTTGTTCAGTGAAAAATAAGAATAATCCTTGCCGCCGACCGAGAGAATATCCGTGGAATTCATTGTCGTTCAGATTGTTGATAAAGCCGGAAGAACGAAGACGTGACGGCGATATTCTACCCGATACGGCCTGACGGTGAAAGCCCCCGTTGGGTTCTCCGTTCGGACGGATCGTTGATCCGAGGGCCATGAATCAAAAGAGATCTCCACAAAAAAAGCCGACATCGCAATTCGATGCCGGCCTGCAAAAAACTCCGGTTTGCTTCTGTGAGATCACGTCAAATGATTATTCGAGTTTGAAATCACACGTATTCTTCCCGGAAACGACCGTTGCGGTAAGCGGTGTCGATTTGCCGCCGGCATATTTTTCGGGCAGTGAATTTCGCAAACCTTCAGTGATCGGATTTCCATAGGAGTCGACCGTGGGCTTGTCCAGCTTGTATTTTTCCAGCTTTTTAATCGTAACGATATAATCGCCGGGTTTGGTTCCCGCACCGGACTTTCCCGTCGCGGAATTCAGTTTGTACGTACCGGTCGCATCGGTCTTCCCGGCGGCTACGGTACCCCCGTTGGCCGATTTGGGGGTGAAAGTCACCGTTGCGCCTTCGACGGGAGCGTTGTTCATGGTCACGACACCTTGGACGTATTCCATAGGCTCCTTACCCGAGCCGAGGCATCCGGTGAACGCGACGGAAAGTGTCAGGACAAACAGAGAAGCGGAAGTGGCGATATTTTTCAATGAAGAGGTCTCCTTGTTGGGTTCCAGGCGAACGGACGCAAGCCGGTGCCTGCGTCCCTGAATTTCCAGTCATTCGTCATTTTTTACGGAATGGCGACCGATTCGCCGCCGTTGGCACTTCCGATACTCCCCCATACGCCGTAGAAGGAAGCTCCGGAGTAGTCCTGTCCACGATCGCTGGCAAGATTGGTGTCCACATCCGGCGGAGCCTTGTCGAGGTTTGCCGTGTTGATCGTTTCGGAGATGAACTTTGTCGAACCATCGGCAATGCCGCAGTTCACACCGCCGGGATGGTAGCTGCTCGCGGAGACGAGCGTCCATGTTTCATTGCTGGAGCCTTGCGAACAACTGGGCGAATTGGGCGGCAGGATCGTGAGGAATCCGGTAAACAGCATGTGAGAATCTCCCCAGCGACGACCGGATTTCTGACCGGGATTCGCGGTGGCAAATTCCACGGGACTGGTCAAGTCGCCGTTGGAGACACCCGCCAAACAGTCGGCCGGCTTGCCGTTCGCGTTTCCGGTCGACGCATCGGACTGGATACCGCCTTTGACTCGAACGGATCCTTCCTGCAACTCGCCGATAGCCGCTTCGGAAAAAGCGATCGTATTGCTCGTCCCGTCGATGATGGCCGAAATGTCCTTGACCGAAGGATGGGAAGTTCCAAACGGGCCGCGGTACTCATTGTAATTGGTCGGCATCCAGATATCGCCTTTGTTGGCACGATAACTGCCGATCCCGGGCCGTTCGTCGAGAACACTGCTCCGTTCCTGATCCGAAGGGCAGACAAAAGTTCCAATCCGCGCATGAAAGGGCGAACCGGCCGTGGTTGACCAAGGCGTGTTGTTCAGGGTGTGATTGTTTCGGTTCGCGTCATCTGAAATGACCTGAAAAACGGCGGTCTGCTCCAGGAAAGGAAGCAATTCGACGAAAATACTATATCGTTCCCGGAAAGAATAGGTTCCTCCGGTGTCATCGGCGTAATCCGCCGCCGCCCAACGGTTTCCCGCGCGGCTCCAGATATCCATGCACAACAACTTGTTTCGAGCGATACACGGCAGGATTTTGTGGGCGTCATGGAAATTATGGACAGCCAACGAGATTTGTTTGAGCTGTCCGTTGCACTGCATGCGTCTTGCCGCTTCCCGGGCTGCCTGAACGGCGGGGAGAAGCAAGGCAATCAAGACGCCGATGATCGCTATGACGACTAAAAGCTCGACGAGCGTAAAGCCGGAAAGGCGATGGGATGTGGTTTTATATTTTGTCATATCTCTGATTATTTCCATAAAAAGTGTCGGTAAATTAGAACGGAATTTTTGAGGTACCCTACGGAAGCGTGGCGTTTTCACCGCCGCTACGAGTTCCGAGTTCGGCCCAAACACCGTAGAAGGCGGGTCCGGTCCAGCCGGCGGCGGTGGCCGCACCGATCGAGGAATCCGTGGCCAGTTTGTCGAGATTCTGCGTGTTGATCGTTTCAGAAACAAACCGAACCGAAGCATCGCCGAAACCGACATTCACACCACCGGAGTGGTAACTCCCGGCAGAGGCCAAGTTGCCCGCCTCCGAGGTTCCCGCGCCGGTTGTCACGGCACAGTGCGGCGAGTTGGGCGGTAAAATGGTGAAAAACTGGGTGTAAGTCGCACGCGCGTCCCCCCAACGTCGTCCGGAGGCGCCGGTCCCGCGAGCCGTGGAATGCTTGCTCGATATTTTGCCGCCTGCTCCCTTGCGATCCATGCAGGCTTTGGGTGTCGTATCGATAATCCCCCCCGACTCCGTCTTACTCGTGACGGCATCGATACTTCCGCCGATATCATAAGCAATACCGCCTTTGACCATCTGGGAAATTTCAACAACTGGACCGCAAGGGGCTTCCGAGATGAAAATCGTGTTGCTCGTTCCATCCGAAATGCCGGAAAAATCAATGAGATTGAAATAACCGTTGCTAAAAGGACTGCGAGATCCCGTGGCTTCCCAGTCGATCCAAAGATCGCCCCGGTTACAGCGGTAATTGGTGACCGCAAGAGACCCTTCGATGGATTTCATGCGTTCCGAAGGGCAAACGAAATAAGCTATGTTGGCCAGGTAAGGCGAACCGGCACTCGTCGCAGACGGTGCAGTCGTGTTCCACGGCTGAAACAGGGTCGTCGTTCCGTTGACCGATTCCTTGATGGCCGAGTAAATCTGCGCCTGTTCGATGTAGGGCAGTAAATCGGCCAGGAAGCTGATCCGGTGCCGATGGTTGTCATAGTTACTGGTCGGGATTCCCGTTGTCCCATCGACGGCGTGATCCTTTGCACGGAGGTATGTGGCGCAAAGCTCGACCGAAGCGCAGGCCGAGGGAAGGTGCCCCAAGGTGTCATGCATGTTGTGCGTCGCCAAGGCGAGTTGCTTGACGTGATTGGTGCACTGCATACGTCGCGCGGCCTCGCGGGCGGCCTGAACGGCGGGCAAAAGCAGGGCAATCAAAACTCCGATGATTGCAATCACGACCAGCAATTCAACCAAAGTAAAGCCGTGCCGGACTTCGGTCGGTTGGAGGACGGATTTAGAATAATTTCTATGATCGATCATGAAACACTCCTAAAAAAATGAAATATGAAATAGGGAACGGCCGGAGTCAGGCTTTCGGCGACGTCGAAACCGACATGGAACTCACCGCTGAAAGCCTTGGATTCCCGCCGGACTAAGGCAAGGACACGCTTTCGCCGCCGTTGCAGGAACCGAGCGATCCCCAAACGCCATAGATCGACGGGCCGCCGTAGAGATGCGCATTGGTTCCCAGCGAAGTATCGATATCGGCCGGGGATTTGTCCTGATTCTCGACATTGACCGTGTCGGAAACGAATTTCACCGCGCCGTCTCCCATGGCGACGTTGACGCCGCCGGAATGGTAGCTGCTCGCCGTACCGACGTTGCCTGTCGCGTCCATGGCCGACCGGGCACAGGTGGGCGAATTGGGCGGCAGGATCGTAAAGAATTGCGTATAAAGCGCTTGAGCATCCCCCCAGCGTCGTCCGAGAGCACCGCTCCCGTTGACGGACAAATAGCTGGTCAGTTCCCGCCCATTTTTCAAGTCGGCGCAGTTTTTCGGGATGAAAAGGTGCCCCGAACTGAAACTACTGTTTCGTCCGACACCGCCGATCACGTTTTTGTTCGTACCGGCATCGGGGCCCGCAGCCATTTCCGAGAAGAAGATCGTGTTGCTCGTCCCGTCGCCGATGTAGGCCATATCGGTCTTCCTTGCGTTCCAGTCATTGCGTCCGCAAGTGAAGGGACCGCGACCTTCGTAGTTGTTCCAGTCGACGTAGACGTCGCCACGGTTTCCGTGGTAATTCGTGATGCCGAGGGTAAAGACGTCGTTACCGTTTTTGTAACGCTCCGAAGGGCAGACGAACGTGCTGATCTTCGCGGTGAATGGAGTAGCCTGCGCGTCACCGCTCCCATCGGTGTAGGTCGTGTCCCACGGCTTGGCGAAGCGGTTATTGACCGTTGTCTCCGACTCGTTCAATCCCTTGTCGGCATTTTGATACAACAGAGCATAAACCGGAGCCTGCTCGACAAAGGGAAGCAGATCGCAAAAAAGGCTGATCCGGTCACGGTAGGCACCATCGGTCCAGCCGTTCGAGGCTTTAAGCTTTACACACAGATTGATGCTGAAGACGGCGCTGGGGAAATAGTTATAGGTGTCATGGAAATTATGACACGCCAAGGTCACCTGCTTCAACTGGTTGGTGCACTGGGAGCGACGAGAAGCTTCCCGGGCGGCCTGCACGGCAGGCAAAAGAAGGGCGATAAGTACGCCGATGATGGCAATGACGACGAGAAGTTCGACAAGCGTAAATGCGTCTCTGGGGGGGGGGGGGGGGGGGGGGGGGGGGGGGGGGGGGGGGGGGGGG
>JBEBTM010000262.1:0-6460 GCA_040393745.1 Thermogutta terrifontis
ACCCACTCGGGAGCTTTGGCGACTTGGGCGGTGAATAAAAAATTCGCGTTGTTCGGCGGTTGGGTCAACGGCGAAGAAAAATTCTTCGATACGAGCAAAGATAACGCCTTTCTCGGCGGAGCGCAGTATACGTTCAGCGAACGGCTATATCTCCGGTATTCGACTTTGAACGGAACCGATAAGACATCCGGTGTCGACAGGGATTATTGGGTTCAGTCCATTGTCTTCGGCGTCAAGCCCGCGAAAAAATGGGATTACACTTTCGAATGGATTTTCCGTGACAAGGAATCGAGCGAACTTCATCCGATCCTGACAAGCCGGGACATCGGCGGTCGTTACGGCATCAACCAGGAATTGATCTATCGCCATAACGAAAAATGGGCGTTTGGCGTCCGGCTCGAATGGATTTACGGCGGTTTGCCCCCACATTCATTCGAAGGCAGAACCTTGCGAACCGTTTCCGACGACAACAAGTATGGCCTGGCATTCGGTGCAAGTTGGACGCCGGTGGAATGGCTGATCATCAGACCGGAAATTCGGTACGATAAATACGAACACTCATTCGCCTATAACTGGGAACAGGGGCGTCCGAAGAAAGATCAGTTATCCGGCGGTTTTTCAAGCATCGTCCGGTTCTGAGGTTTTCGTCGGAAATTAGCCGGCAAAAAAAGCAGTTTGGCAAAAGCCAGTGAATAGCTGATAGTGAATAACGAATAGTGAGAAAAAAGTTGAAAATCTATGATTTTCTTTTTGATTTTTACACTATTCACGATTCGTTATTACGATTCACCGGCTTTCGCCGCGCGATTCAGTACGTCGCTGGACACTCCTCGTCGATGCCCAACGTCGTTTGCAGCTTTTGGAATTGACGATAATACTCGTCCCGGGTTTTGTGAACGTGTTCCGCCTCGGTAAGAAAACGCATGCTCTCGTCCTTCGGAATGCCCCGATGGTAGAGAATCTTTTCGAATTCGCTCAAATCCTCGGCATAGACGATGAGCATCTTGTGCTCGTCAAATTGAATCTCAAACGGAACCGACGGATTCAAAACCGCGATCCCGGTGCAGCCGTCGTTGAGAAGCATTTCTTCGAAATCATATAAAAAGCTTTTCAAAATCGGCAGATCAATCTGTTCCCGATAACGATCCGAGTGTTCCCCTCCGGAATGATGGTGGCTCGTCTCCAAAACGACGTCCACAACATAGCCCAGTGGATCGAGAAGATCGATGAACGTTTCGAAAAGCCGCTCCCTGGACACCGAAGCGATCAGGACGGGAATCGACATTCGGCTCTGATCATCCCGATACCGATCATGTCGATACCCCTCCACGGGAACGATCCGGCGGTCGAACGACGGACAAATCGCATCGGTCAATTGGAAATCACCGTATCGGGAGACCGTTAAATGAGACTCCAGCTCCAACTTGGGCAAGCGGTCGAAATCGGCACCGACCCCGGAGAAAGAATTGTCTCGCAACACATTACGATAAAAGCGTTTAAGGGAGCCCATAAAAGCACTCTTGGAGATAAAACGGGAGGGGACGGTGACGACAATGTTGCCCCGACAGATCCTCCAAGGGGGCGTTGCTTCAAGCGGCTTCCTGCATGTTGTTATACCGTTAATTTAGTTTACGGAGAAATCACACGTCCCCATCTTAATCCATTTTCACGAAATTGTGCAAAAGAAAATGCCGGTAAAACCGGATTTTTCGAAAAAACCCTTCTCGCCGAAAGCCTCGTCACATGGATATCCCCAACATACTCAAGAGTCCTAAGACAATGCCCATCACTGAAATAAAGAACAGGGCCAGAATGATCATCCCCCAAGCTTGGAACGCCGTATTGAAAAATCGCCCCCGGTGCGTTTTGGCATCCCAGTTGGAATGGAACAGATTCAATGTGATCAAAAAAGCAAAAATAAAAGACAGCAGCACTATCGCCCCATAGATAATCATATGCGAATAGGCGGGGTAATTCAGATAAATGAAAAGCACTGGGGCCGAGAGTAGCCCGCTAAGTCCCAAGGGAATCGAGGCAAGGGTCAATCCGGCCAGGCCGCTGATCACATCGCCTACGCTCCGGCAGCGAATCACCGCCGATGCAACGTAAAGATTCAGAATCTGCGTGGAGGAAAACAGTAGAAGCAACTGTAAAAAGAGGACAAGGATATCCACGCCGCGCAGGAGCCAGGCCACGGTCAGAAAGGGTAATGTCACGGCGAAGAACAGGCCGGAAACCAAGGCGGCCGTGGCAATTTTGCCCCGGGCCACCTGAGCCCAGTCAAGCGGAATCAGGTGAAACAGTTCGTCGAAACTTTGCCGGATGGTCATTGCGGCCGAATGGAGCGGAAGCAGCACGTAGAGGCCGAAAAACAAGGGATAAAGCGAATATCGGGCCAGATTTCTTCCGGGAGGATCGCTAACGCCGAACGACCCGTGTGCGGACGTCATTTCGTGAAAAAAGACGTATCCGAGAACGGCGATCTGGGCCGTCAGGTACACGCACAGGCTCGCAAGGATTGCCCGATTACGAACGATCCCGCGGACTTCGTACAGGAAAATCGGATTGAGGTGGTCACCGGCCATATCGAGCTCTTTTGCCGTTCTTAGGAACAGAAAACCAATCCCAGCGGCATGGCGATGAAATAGACGAAAAAGAGAATCACAAACCCGGAAATGCCAATCGTCATGAATCGTTCCCAGCTTGTTTTGACGTCCCAGTTCACGCTGAAGAAGATTCTTATAAGCACGAAAGCCAAGAGCAGGCAAACCATGTAAATAGCAATAAACGGCAGACAAAGGCTTCTGAAAAGGGCCAGTCCGCAGGCCACGGATGGAATCACCAGGGCCGGCATGCACACGGGAATCGCGACAACGACCAGCCCGAATATCGCCGCCGTGACCGAGCCGATGCTTTTGCAGCGGATAAACATGGCCGTAACGTAAAGATTCAGCGTTTGCGTGGTGCAAAAAAACATGACGAGGAGCATCAGCAGAAGAAGGGCATCGACGCCGCGCAGGAGCCAGGCCACGGTCAAAAACGGCAGCGCCACGGCGTAAAACAGGGCGGAAATCAAAGCGGCCACGGCGATTTTGCCTCGGATCACCTGACATGATTCCAAGGGCGTCAACTCCCAGAGCTCGTCGAACCCCTGCCGGACAGTCGTCGTAACCGAGTAGAGCAGAAGCAGCCCGTTGACGCTGAAAAACATGAGGTACAGCGAATTCTGGGCCAGATTCTTACCAAGGGTGTCGTCGGCGCCGAAGGGTCGGTGTGCGGACGTCATTCCGTTAAAAAAGGCGTTCCCGAGAAAAGCGACTTGGGCGATCAGGTACAGACACAGGGCCACGAGGATCGCCCGATTGCGGACGACCTGACGGATTTCAAACAAAAAAAGAGGGTTGAAGCGGTCACTGGCCATTGTGGCATTTTATCACGGACGAAAGCCGTTTGCCATTCAGGCGGAAAATCGAACGGCAAAATAACGTCCGCTTGACAGTCCATGCCGGTCACGGGATAATTCACCGTGTTGATTTCTCGAAACTTTCCATTTTCCACTCTCCACTTCCCATGCTCTGGTCCAAGACGCTTATTCCCACGATGAAGGAAACGCCGGAAGGCGCTGAAATCCCCTCGCATGTTCTCATGCTCCGTGCCGGTCTCGTGGCCCAGGTCATGGCCGGCGCTTACTCCTATCTGCCGCTGGGGTTGCGGTCGCTGCACAAGGCGATGCAAATTGTCCGCGAGGAATTGAATCGCACCGGAGCCGTGGAACTACTCATGTCGGCCATGTGCCCCATTTCGCTGTACGAACAAACGAATCGAGTCGAGGCCTTTGGAAACGTGTTGGTCAAAGCGAATTTACCGCGTGGCGGGAAGAACGTGCCCATCGTCTTCTGCCCCACACACGAGGAAATTGTGACGGATCTGGTTTCCCGCTTCATTTCCAGTTACCGTCAGCTTCCCGTGACGCTGTATCAAATTCAAACGAAATTCCGCAACGAAGAGCGGCCCCGCTTCGGCGTGCTTCGGACCAGCGAATTTATCATGAAGGACGCCTACAGTTTCCACACGTCGCTGGATTCGCTCAACGAGACATACGAGGAAATCTACAAGGCGTATTGCCGGATTTTCGATCGTTGCGGCCTGCCGTTTTTGCCCGTCGAAGCCGAGTCGGGCCCCATCGGCGGCGATGCCTCGCATGAATTTATGATCTTGTCGCCCAACGGGGAAGACAAAGTCGTCCACTGCGAGTTCTGTGGATATGCCGCGAACACGGAGAAAGCGGAAATCGGCGATTATGGCAAGGATCGACCCGCCGAAGGAACGGCGGCCATGAAAGGGATTGCCGAACTGGACACGCCCGGCGCCCACACCGTCGAGCAGGTCTGCAAATTCCTCAAAGCGAAGCCGGTCAAACTTGTCAAAACGCTCATCTACCTCGCCGACGGTAAGCCGGTCGCGGTGCTTGTGCGCGGCGACCATGAAGCGAACGAGAACAAAATCCGCCGGGCTCTCGGGGCTGAAAAGCTGGAACTGGCCGATCCCGACACGATTGAAAAGGTCACCGGCGCCCCCGTCGGCTTCGCGGGTCCCGTGGGAATGGCCCAAAAGATTCCGCTCTACGCCGACCACCGCGTGATGGAAGTCGTCAACGGCATCGTCGGCGCTAATAAAGACGAGAAGCATTTGGTCAACGTGAATCCGGTCCGAGATTTTCAGCCGGATAAAATCGACGATTTGCGCAATGCGACCGAAGGCGATTCGTGTCCCCGGTGCTCGAAAATCCTGCGCGTCAGGGAAGCGATCGAGGTGGGCCACGTTTTCAAACTCGGAACGAAATACTCCGAAGCCCTGAACGCGAAATTTCTGGACGCCGACGAAACGCAGAAGACGATCATCATGGGCTGTTACGGAATCGGTGTAAACCGGATCGTCGCGGGCTTGGTTGAAACTTCGTTCGACGACGCGGGAATCATCTGGCCCGTGAATCTGGCACCGTTTGAAGTGCTCGTTTGTCCGATGAAGGTGACGGACGAAAAGACAATGGAACTGGCCCGGGAACTTTGTGGGCAACTTGAATCGCGGGGCGTGGACTGTTTGATCGACGACCGGGATCAGCGACCGGGCGTAAAATTCAAGGACGCCGACCTGATCGGTTTTCCGCTTCGCATCGTGATCGGCGAAAAGGGACTCGTGGCGGGGGAGATCGAGTTGAAATGGCGTTGGGAAAAGGACGCGACCATGCTCCCCGTAGCCGGAGCCGCGGAAGCGATTGCCGAGATGCTGCGAAAAGAACGCCAAACCGGCGACCGGTTCCGGGCTCGCTAGCCCCACCAAGAACCCCGAGTGGAGCGAGACGAAACTTGGGGATTGAAGCTCCGAAGCGGTGTTATTCCGGCTTCGGCGTCTTGGGTTGCATGGCGACGAAAAGAACGAATTCCTCCGAACCCAGTACGCCGCTGACCAGCAGGGGTTTATTTTCCCGCATCACGGCCAATGTTTCCCACTGGATTGTTTTCGTCTCGTTATTCTCGTCGACGACGGTTTTCTTTAAGGCGATTTCACTCAAAACGTCGGAATCGTTCTGCTTTCTGGGAAGCACATGAAGTTCCAGGAATTGATCAGTGTTTCCAACCGAGATAAACGCCCGTTCATTCTCGACGGTCATAATTTGAGGTCGGGTCAGGACCGTCAGCTTCTTTTCTTTTTGAAGATCGTGGAGGATTTCAGCCACCTTGTTGCTTGAGAATTCCGAGTTTTTCGGAAGTCGGGCGGCGATTGTTTTGATCAGGCTCGTCGCATCGGCTTCTTTGCCTGCCATCCCGACGAGGATTACATAGGCGTAGTGGGCAAGTGATTCGTCGGTTGGCTCGAAATCCGCCGTGGAATACGCCGGTGCGGGCGGAACGGCTACAGGTTCGGTTGTAAGCGTTTGATCCATCGAATTCGGTTCTCCGCCGTTTTGAGGGGGAAAAGGCATGGTAATTTCGCCGACATAAAAATCCATCCGTTTTTCCGTGTCATTCGTAATCTCGAACTCCCGTTTGTCCGATTGTCGATTCCCCTTGTTCGCGGAATGCGGTAACCATGTGGAAACTTTATATTTCGCTTGAGGCAGACGTGTTTCAAAGTACCCGTTTTTATCGACGCGGATGCATCGCAAGACCGCACGCTTTTTATCCGGAGAGTATTCTTCGAGGACAAGATTGGTCGGGTACGGCGTTTTATCAGGCATCGCAAGGACGGTTCCATAAAATTTGGCCCCGTTTTTCAGGACAAAATCCATTCGCGGCGGCTTTCGTCCGTCGCCGGCATCGACTTCGTAAGCCGTGGGAGCGGCACCGAAGACGCTATGAACGGCGATGCACATCTTTTCGTGCGGATTCAGGTTGAAAGAAAAATTGCCCGCCGCGTCCGTGTAACCTTCGCCGTTTCCTCCGCCGAAAAAATGATAAGA
>JBEBTM010000263.1:0-6430 GCA_040393745.1 Thermogutta terrifontis
GTTCGGCAACGCCGGTCAGTTCGCCGCGCTGCTTGGCGAAAGCATTCTCGGCTTGAAACTCGTCGCTGCCTGTGACTCCCAAGTCGGTATTTACAATCCCGATGGCATTTCAGCCAAGGAAATCGTCGATTACAAGCTCAAGAACGGTTCACTCAAGGGTTTCAAAGGCGGCAAAGAGATCGCCCCGAACGATGTACTTGAAATCGAATGCACCGTGTTGTTCCCATCGGCCTTGGAAAACTCGATCAACGAGGGGAACGCCGACAAAGTCAAGTGCAAGATCTCTTGCGAATTGGCGAACGGGCCGACCACGCCGGAGGGCGATGCGGTGCTTGAGAAGAAGGGCATCGTCGTGATTCCCGACTACTTGGCCAATGCGGGCGGCGTAACGGTTTCGTACTTCGAGCAATGTCAAAATGCCCAGAATTACTACTGGGAAGAAGACGAGGTCCATGCCCGCCTCGACAAGAAGATGACCGCCGCCTTCAAAGCGGTCCATAATATGAGCGTTGCCAAAAAGTGCTCACTTCGTGACGCCGCCTATTTGGTTTCAATCGCCCGAGTCGCCGAAGCGTGTAAACTCCGCGGCTGGGTGTGATATGAACGTCCGGCGATCAGCAAATTAGCGCTCATAAATGGCGTCATTCATGCAAAAGCAGGGATGACGCCGTTGACTTTGTTTTTGAACAGAGTCGCTTACTCGCGAATCCCAAGTTTTTCCCAGAGCGGCGGCAGCGGGGCCGTAACCAGGACGGATTCACGAGTCATCGGGTGCTCGAAAGAGATCGTAAGCGAGTGTAACGCAATTTCCCGACGGCGCTCATCTTCGAAGTGTTCGCCAAACGGCGTCATCGAACCGTAAGTCGCATCGCCGAGAATCGGATGACCGTGAACCGACGCCTGGAGCCGAATCTGGTGCATCCGGCCCGTTTCGAGCTTGACTTCCAAGAGTGAAAATGGCTGCCCCTCGAATTCAAGCCGTCGCAACACCGTATAACGCAGGATCGCTTCGCGGGCATCGGGATTGATCGGCGAGACGATTTCCGCCAGCGCCTGGCCCGGAATCTTGCGCATGTAATCGGTCCAGATTCCTGTTTCCGTTTCAAGATGCCCCTGGACAACGGCCCAGTAGGTTTTATCGATGGTTCGCGCTTCGAACTGCTCGGAAAGCCGCCGGGTGGCCCTGGAATGCTTTCCGAACAGAATCACACCGGAAACGGGGCGGTCCAGCCGATGCGGGACGCCCAGATAGCCGTTTTCGCCGCGTCCCTCGGTCTTCATGAGATAGGTTTTAACCTGCCACTCCAACGAGTCAATTCCGCGCGGAGCCTGCGTGAGAAGCCCCCCCGGTTTATTCACCGCCAAACAAGGGCCCTCTTCATAGAGAATGGAGAGCGGAAAAGGGAGAATGGAAAATGGAGAATTTGAGGCGACGTCGTTTGGCTCTTGTGAATCGTTCAGACCGTCACGTTTTCCATCAAAAGGACCGTCGCCGGCTTCCTCATTTTTCATTTTCAATCTTCCATTCAACGTTTTATTCCGCCGTCGGTTTGCGTTTGTTCTTCGAACCGCGTCGTTTGGTCTTGACGGCTTTGGTTTCGTC
Organism: Thermogutta terrifontis; assembly: GCA_040393745.1. Taxonomy (GTDB): domain Bacteria; phylum Planctomycetota; class Planctomycetia; order Pirellulales; family Thermoguttaceae; genus WRKP01. Next base: position 1,604 of record JBEBTM010000263.1, read on the forward strand.
AGCCTTGCGATGGACGATCCGTTCTTTGAGACGGACAGCCTTGCCGATGCGGTCACGCAGGAAGTACAGCTTGGCCCGATGCACAACCGCACTGCGGACGGTTTCAACTTTGGCGATGCGAGGCGACTGGAGGGCGAACTTCCGTTCAACACCTTCGCCGGCCACGGTCCGGCGAACCGTGAACATTTCCCGCGTGCCACTGCCGCTACGGGCGATGACAGTCCCGTTGAAAATCTGAATACGCTCTTTTTCGCCTTCGAGAATCCGACAATGAACATTGACGGTGTCTCCGATTTCAAACTGCGAAACCTCGGGCTTTTTGCACTGGGCTTCGACAAGATTCATGATTTGATCGCTCATCGTTTTCTACTCCTCGTCGAGACTGACGTCAATATGTTGGTTGGTGATTATATATTCTCGCCGTAATTATTCCGTCAAATCGGATTTCAACAAGTCGGGCCTTTTTTCCATGGTCCGCTGTATGCTATTTTCTTCCCGCCACCGGGCGATTTCGGCGTGGTTTCCACTGAGCAAAACCTCCGGTACCTCAAGCCCTCGGTATTCACGCGGTCTCGTGTAGTGGTCACAATCCAAAAGCCGCTTTCCCGCAGTAAACGAATCGGCCGAAAAGGAATCGAATCGCTTGGAATCATTGTCACCCAGAACGCCTGGCAAAAGCCGCATCACGGCTTCGATCACCACCATGGCCGCCACTTCGCCGCCGTTGAGGACATAATCGCCGATGGAAATTTCCTCCGGTTTGAGCAAATCGACGACCCGTTGATCAAAACCTTCGTATCGCCCACAAAGCAGGATAAGCCGCGACTCCTGTCCCCCCAAGGCCCATTGTTCGGCCATAGGCTGGTCGAAACGCCTTCCTTGTGGAGAAAACATCACAATCCGACTTGGCCGATCATCCCGCTTCAAAACAGCTTCGACACAGGGCACGACCCGATCGACTTTGAGCACCATACCGGGCCCACCGCCGAAAGGACGATCATCCATGGTCGCATGCTTGTCATCGGCCCAATCACGCATGTTGTGAAGCCGAACATCGACCTTTTGCGACTCAATCGCGTTTCGAAGTACGCTTTCCGACAGAAAACCATCGAAGATCCCCGGAAAGAGCGTCAAAACGTCGAATTGAATCGCAGGTGCAGACATCCAAGCGGTTCAGGTTCAGCTTTCTTCCGTCGGAGCGGTCGCTTCAACCACGACGGTCTCAACGACTTCTTCCACGACCGCAACGGCTTCCTCACGCTTCGCCTTCGGCTGCTGCCGGGGCAAATCGGTCGGTACCACAGGCTTGCGACGGGTCACGGCCAAGCGATCCAAAGCCGCCTTCTGGGCGTCGAGATGAGTTCCATTCGCGCCATATTTCTTGATCAACACGGCCACCTTGTCGGTCGGCTGGGCGCCGACTCCGATCCAGTGGTTGATCCGGTCGCCGTTCAAGACCGCCCGGGCATCGGTTTCCGGGACCATGGGGTCATAGTATCCGACTTCTTCCAGCACGCGACCGTCTCTCGGGGAGCGGGCGTCCATGACACAAACACGGAAAAACGGGCGGTGCCGTCGTCCCATCTTTTTCATGCGAATTTTAACTGCCAACGTAATCTCCTTGCAATGTTGCTGTTCGCCGAAACGGGGCCAAAATCGCCTCGCGCCGCGGCATCAAGTGAATCAACCTTGTCTCAAACCGAAAAATTATACCAATATTTCCAACCAACCCCAGCCCCCCGGGCAAACGTCGCGGTTTTTCGGATCGCTCGTTATGTTTACACTTCGCTTTCCGATCCGCCGCCCCGTTTCTCTTTCTCCTTGCGGCGTTTATCCTTTTCCCGTTTTTTCTTCGCTGCCGCTTTTTCTTTTGTGGTAAGCCGTTTGCCGGTCCCTTTTTTCTGTTGCTGATGAATGCCCGCCATGCCGCCGGTAGGATCTTTGGACATCATTTGTGTCATCTGCTGCATCGCCGCCATGCGTTCCCGCATGTTCATCGACGAAAAGCTTTTCATCATCTCGGCCATGGGCAGAAAATTCTTGACGAGCTCACTGACCTGGTGCGGCTGAACTCCAGCCCCTTTGGCGATACGCTGCCGACGCGCCTGATCAATGATCTTGGGATTCCGCCGCTCTTCCTTCGTCATGGCGTCGATAATCCCACCGACACGCCGCATTTCGTCATCGGCGTCGACGTTCATGCCGTCCATCATTTTCCCGACCTGGTTAAAACCGGGAATCAGGCTCATGATTTTGCTAAACGACCCGAGTCGCTTGGTTTGCGTCGTCAGGCTGCGGAAGTCATCCAGCGTGAATTCACCCTTTTCGAGTCGTTGCTGCTGCTTCTCCAGAGCCTCTCGATCGAGTTTTTCAGACGCCTGTTCAATGAGCGTAAGCACATCGCCCATGCCGAGAATGCGCCCCGCCATCCGGTCCGGATGGAATTCCTCAAGAGCATCAACAACTTCGCCGGTTCCGATGAATTTGATCGGAACATTTGTGACGTGCTTCACCGACAAAGCCGCCCCGCCGCGGGCATCGCCGTCCAGTTTGGTCAGGATCACGCCGTCCAGTTCCAGCGCTTCGTTAAACGCTTTGGCGCTGTTCACGGCATCCTGTCCCGTCATCGAGTCAACGACAAAATAAACCTGATCGGGTCCCAGTTGTCGGTCGATCCGCTTAAGTTGCTCCATCAACTCGTTGTCGATGTGGAGCCGCCCGGCCGTGTCGAGAATCAAGACGTCCACGCCCATTGTCGCAGCCTTTTTCGCCGCATCTTGACAAACTTGAACGGGATCCTTACACGTTCGATCGACATGAACTGGCACACCGATCGAGTTTCCGAGGATTTCAAGCTGATCAATGGCCGCCGGACGCTGGAGGTCCGCAGCGACGAGCATCGGCCTGAGACCTCGCTTCACGAGCATTTTGCCCAGTTTGCCACAGGTCGTCGTTTTACCGGACCCTTGCAAGCCGCAGAGCATCAAGATCGAAAGGCCCGACTTCTTCAGGTGGAGCGAATGATCCACAGGGCCCATCAGGTCGATCAATTCCTGATGAACGATCTTGACAAGCTGTTCAGTCGGATCGAGAAGTTTGAGGACTTTTTCTCCAAGAGCTTCTTCCGAAATCTTTCCGATAAAATGTTTTACGACCGGAAAGCTGACGTCGGCTTCAAGCAGGGACTGCCGCACCATTTCGAGACCTTCGCGCATATTGGCATCGGTCAGCTTCCCCTTGCCACGAAGGGTTTTGATCGCCGACATTAAGCCGTCTTGAAGGGTTTCGAACATGGTTATTGCAAAAATCTCGGGGCAAAAAAGGACATCCAGACCAGTAACGGAATGAAAAACCGACAAATTTTCTGTCGCTCGGCTACTCGAAGCCCCCTCCGCCGTGTATAATCGGACACTGAGCACTCCGTCAAGCGCAGAACCCGTCCGCAAAAGGAGGCGACCCGGAAAATCTCCATATTATCAGGAAAGATCATGTTTTGGCAATGGAGGGGAGCAACCGTTTTTCGAAAAAGGGTCTCGAAACTCGACTTTTCGGTCTTTGTCCGAAAGCCAAAGGGCTCTGAAAACGGAATATGCGGCACAAATCATCCGATTGGTTTTATCAAAAAGGCCTGCCGAGACTTGTGGCCGAAGACTGGAAGACGGATTCGGATGATTAAGTTCTCCTGCCTCAAGCCTCTTAACCTAAACTCGCGTTTCGGACAGATAGCCGTTTTATTTTTCGAGAAAAACCGCGTAGCAAAGCTATAATGCCATGTAGACATGTTTTTTCGCATTGCAGTGCTGAATTGCCATCCCCCACGGAACTTGGAACTTCAACCATGAAATACAGCCCTCTCGTCTTGCTCGCCGCCTTCCTCACGGTTTCATCGTCTCTTTTTGCCCAGCAGCCCATTTCCTATCCGGCGCACTATCCCCCACAACACCATACCGCCAATTACGGCTACGGCAGCGGGTACGGCCCCATTATCCAACCGGTCGAGCCGGCTTGGACGCAGCATATCATTCCTAAAAAGGACCGAAACGTCGATTTCAAAACCGTCGCCAAAGGAGCCCACGTCGAACATCGATTCGTCATCAAGAATCCCTTTGAGGAAACGCTCCGCATTGACAGCGTCACGTCAAGTTGTTCTTGTACCTCGATTTCCATTGAAGGGAACAAAAACGTCTTGGATACCTACGACGAAACGGTCATCATCGCCCATTACCGGACCGATCTGTTCGAAGGTCCCAAAAACGCGACGATCACGGTGGTCATCGATAAACCGTACAGGGCGGAGTTTCAGCTCAATGTCCGGGGCGATACCCGATCCGACCTGACGATTTCCCCCAACAGTCTCCGACTGGACAAGGTTAAAGAGGGCGAAGAAGCCTCGCGAACGCTCACCGTGACCTATCGGGGCCCCGCCTCGAACTGGAAAATCATCGACTTCAAAAGCGACAGCGAATTCCTGTCCGGCGAAGTGCTCGAAACCAAGGTGCAGCTCGGCCAAATCACAACTAAAATCAAAATCAGTATTTCACCCGAAGCACCCAGCGGGGAGTTGAGTGAGCGGATTTACCTGATCACGAATGATTCAGCCCACCGCCGGGAAATTCCCGTGACCGTCCAAGCGACGATCGGAACAGTTGTCCGCATCGCCCCTGGGCAGGTGTTTTTCGGCAATCTCAAACCGGGGGAGCCTTCGCCGACCAAAACGGTCGTCGTTCGGGGCACGGAGCCGTTCAGAATAACGGGAAACCGGGCGGGCAACCCGACAGTCAAAAACCAAATCAACCCTCCGACCACCCGAATACCGGCTACTTAACT
>JBEBTM010000264.1:0-6414 GCA_040393745.1 Thermogutta terrifontis
ACGTCGCGCCGGTGGAGCAGGCGGCGGCGATCAAGTCCCTGCCGGGTTTCGGGAAGATGAAAAATGGCGAGTAGAATCTCGGTTCGAAGCGAAGGCCGCCCGGTGGGTATTTTACGAAATATCCTGCTGGGCGGCTTACGATTATTTCGGCGGCAATTCTCCCAATTTGGGGTGTTTTTCCAGCACGGCTTTGACTTCTTCCGGGGTTACGAGCAATTCCTCCGGCACGTGCGGCGTGACCAAATCTTTCAGGATCAGTGAAGGAGGAACCCGTTGTTTCGTTTCATGCACCATGAGACCCTGTAAACGGCACAAATTCGCAAGGGTAAGCGCCCAAGTATTGATCTGCCGCGAAAAGGAGAGCCGATCATTGATGATCCAGTTCGTTTCCAAAGCAAAAACGGTTTCGATATTATCCTTACAATCGGTGCAATCGATTATGGAAAATTCAAAGATTACGAAAATCTGGTAAATTATCACGTTATTCATGTGCAAGCACGGCAATGTGGATTATATTTTCCTTGAAAAGGTGTGTCCAGGCAAGAAGATACGCCGAAAATCAAGTAACGGTTCCTAATCGCTTGTTTTACTTTTCTTCGATAAGATCAACCATGTCTACCGTCACCACCGCTTCCTCGCAGCAGTATTCGACCTACGCCGCCAATACGAGCGGAACAGGTTCCTCTAAAAATAATGCGTCGCAAGGTTCAAACTCAAGCGACAACTCATCGCAAAACCGCTATGAAGACTCCTATGAATCTTCATCCGGCAATGCCGCAACGACCTACTCGCAACAGACCGGTGTAAAAAGCCGTATCGGTGAAAGTTCTCCGTCGACACTTTCCCCGGAGGCTCAAGCTAGAGCAGAATCGCAACTCAAGGCATCCATGCAAATGATGAGAATCGGCTGGGAGAACGATGTCGATTTCAGCACAAGGCCGACCACGGCAGAAGGCAAAAAAGCTTGGAATGATCTGGTCATGCAGTTTGCCACGGACGACCGATTCAAAAGTTCCGGCATGCTCCCGCCCGTTCTTGGGAGTCTGAATCGTGTCGACGGAACAGACTGGATGATCGCTGACGGCGCCGAGGCGCTGCTGGAACACGATGTTTTGGGCATCCTCAAATCAAACAATGTAACCAGCGGCTCCTCGTACAACGAATACGGCCATGTCAATCAGGCGATCAATGAATACGGATACGCCGCGACCATGCCCGGCAGAAATGGAGACACGAATTATTTGACCGGCATTCTCGTTGCCTCGGATGGAACGGAAAAAACCGTCCCTATCCTGGGGATGGACGGGGGAAAGACCTATGCGCCGGAAATCAAATACCTGGACGCAATGGGACTTGGCGGCATGAGTCTTGCGGATCGAAAGAGTTTCTTGTCCACGGCACAGAATATCTTGAATCAGGCTGCGCCGGGTTTGGATGTCCGCCAACTCAACTTCACGGTCGGGTTCAAGACGGACGAGGATATGCGGAACAATAACTATTCCTTGCTCCTTGATTCACCGAGCGGACGCATCGCCGACGAGCGCGAAGCCATCGAAAACGCCCTCAACGCCGACAAGTCGCTGGTCGATATGATGATGAACGCAAAATCTTCCGGTAATAAAACGGCAGGCGAATACACGATCTCCGTCCTCGATTCGGCAGGGAACGCCTTGGCTAAAAATGAAATCATCCTGAGCGCAGGCGATAAATCCGTCAGAACGACCGTCGACACGATTGACGGAATGGACCATCAACAGATTCTCAATTTCATCAATAACGGAACCATCGAGAAAACGGAAAAGACGGCTCCGCAGACGGCACAAACCAGCACCGCGACTTCCGGGACGACTGAATCAAATTCGACATCGGAGTCCTCCCAAGCGGCACAATCCAAGGAAACATCATCCGGTGCTGCTTTTGTCTTGAGTGCCAAGAACAAACCGAGTGTGGAAGAACAGCTTGCACAAAATGAGAAGAATGGCGCTTTCCGAATCAATCCGGAACAACTTGAACGGATGCTCAGAATGGATACCCGCGACGAAACGGATGATCGACGGCTGGAAAAAGGCTTCGAAATCGATCAAACTCCCGATGGCGATTTCATCGTGACCGTCAATGACGGTTTGGTAGACGGCAAGACCGGAAAAGAAGTCGGTTCCATCGGGGAATACAACTACGGACCCGGTAGCAAATACTTGAAATTCCAAGACTTTATCGACCCGAACAAACTCGACGGCAGTCTCGGTTACGAAGCAGTGAACGGTTACCTGACGCAGTTGGTGGACGACATTCGTAGTGGCACGGCTACCTACCGGCCCGGCGAATTTTATAACGCTCGCAACACGGGAACCGGAGGAAACCAAACCGGAGGACAAGTTCTTTTCAACATCCGAATGGTTTAGACGAATACTTGATTGCGTTTCATAAATTGTCTTGACGCCCATGCAAAGCCCCGCAGGATTCGGCCGAGTCCTACGGGTTTTTTCTTTTCTTCCTGCTGTTTCATTCGGAAATGATTCACGCTTGTCGTAAAATCTGCGCCCTCGCCTTGTTGCTCCGATGTGTGTTTTTCGCTCCAGACTTCTTTTAGAATCACGAGCGAACCCATTGCTTTCGTGTCGTTCAGGAGTATTGTGTTGTTGCAAGTTCTCTGGTGGCAGAGACTTGAGAACATTTCAACAGCGAAAGGAAAAACGATGCAAACGAAAAATGAAAGCCCCGCTTCCCCGTTCAGTGGCCTGTTCGACGACGCCGATGTCATCCACCGCTACACGCGAGCCGACATGATAAGAGATGGTTCCCTCGTCGAGGTTCCCGAGGCGATCGCTCGGGAGGCGGGGTTCAAGGTTCCGGTGGGCATCCTCCGGGAACCGTGGGAGGATTGTGTGGCGTGGAGCGAGGCTGACTCCGACCGGCAAACGTACCAAGACGAATCCGGCCGGTTGTGGGACATCCTCTATATGGCCTTTGTCGCCGCGCGAAGAGCGAAGCCGGGGACCGACACGGTGCTGTTCAAGCTCGCCCGAATTCCTCGCGACGGAAAATCGACTCGGTCCGAAACGGTCACGTTGAAATCGGTCGTCGGCCCCGGCGACGATCCGCGCCCCGTCATCACTATCATGTTCCCCGACCAAGACTGATCGCTTCAACCTTCAAAACAAGCACCAATTCCATAAAGGATCATCATCATGGAAGCAAAGCACATCCAACTTCTGAATAAGGCCAAGACCCGGCTCGGGTCGGCCATCAAGCGGTTCCGACAGGCCGAGGCTTTTCTGGACGAATTCAAGGCGGCGGTTCCTCCGGAGGAAAAAACCGACTGGGCCGACACTCCGCCCGAGTATCATCTGCTGTTCGACTGCCGTCGAAACATTCGCGGCGCCCGGCACCTGACGCTTCGGCTCCTGTTCCAGATTCACCGCGTCAATTTTCTCGAACGGCGAAAACGGTATCTACTGTTGACGGAAACCGACCCTGCCGAACCCAACAAGCCGGATCAGGATTGATCTATCCCCGAAAATATCCAACCCCGTTTCCGGTTTCGACCGGGGGCGGGGTTTTGCTTTTTCCTGCTCGTTTAGAGCCTTTATCGCCCTGTTTCGACTCCGGTCGGAACGAGGCGTTGGCGTTTCTTGGCAACGTCGAAAAAACGAGGCCTCGTGTGTCGCGTGTGACGCGCTTGCGGCTCGGTCGGGCAACGATGGCTCGGCGGCGGTGGACGTCACCCAAGGGCAGTGTGGGCGTCGGTCAAAAACGGCAGGCCGGTGTCACGGCCAGCACCTGGAACGGAATCCGTGGCCCCCCTGCAAAACATGACGTTTCGCTGCAAAAGGTGCTTATCCCTTCGGCACCCTTTTCGGCTCCCTTTTGCCAATGTCCTCAAAAAAGAAAAAGTCGGTTCAACGCAAGCTATTGTTGTTCCGGCACTTAAAGACTACCCTCGACAGGATTCGAACCTGTGACCTACGGTTTAGGAAAAAGAGCCGAATCCGAGGGCAAACAGCACTGAAGATGCAACGACACAATAGTTTACATCAAAATTGCAAACGTTGCAATAGACGACAAACGATGACCTAAGTCTATATTTCTCGTGGGTCAAATCATCGTTTTTGGGTCAGAATTTGGGTCAAGACAATATTTTGCACGATAAATATTTCATCCGTATTGTTTCTCAAGTTCTTCTTGCAATTTCTTGTTGGCAAAACATCGAGTCAAGCACATGTAATCTTCTCTCTGCTTGCAAACCGTAACGCCTCCGGCGGCTTCCGTGAGAGCGATGGCGGCGGCGACGTCCCAAAGTTTGGCGCTGTCCTCCGCATAAATGTCGAGTCGTCCAGCGGCAACGAAGGTTCCCATCAGAGCGACACAGCCGAGCATTCGGGCTTTTTTGAATCGGCGAACACGCAAAACCCACTCCGTCAACTGTTCGGGAGTATAATTCTGGTTGACCGGAAAGCCGGAAGCAAAGATGGCCTTGTCCAGCCGCTCTACTCCGGAAACTCGAATCGGTTGTCCGTTGAGGAAAGCACCTTGACCGACGACGCCCGTAAAGAGATCATCAATGGCAAAACGGCTGACAACACCCAGAATAGGCTTGTTACCGTCCCAAAGAGCAATGGAAATACAGCAAAGATCAATCAACCCATAGTAGAAATTGACGGTTCCGTCCAGAGGATCGACGATCCATCGCAATGAATCTTTGATCGCCATGCTCTCCGGACTCCTCGGCTAAAATCGGAATGCCGGAAGACGCAAGAATACCCATGATGATCGACTCACTGTCCCGATCCACCTGAAGCTTGATATCGAACCGCTCTTCACGATCAACGACGAGGGTGTCGAGCGACCGAAGATGTTTCCCGGCGGCTTGAGCCGCCTTCGTTGCCAGATTCAGTTCCGCTTGATATTCGTTCATGTTTGAGGATAATACAACTTTTTGATCAACGGGAACTCCGAAAGAATATCCGGATACTTGTCACATTGCGTTTTAATGCGACGTCGAATCGCAAAGCGGTCGTTCATGCCGAGCATTTTGGCGGCGGCGGATTTTTCTTCTTTGCATTGCTCCAAAGCCGATTCGATCATCTGGAGTTCATACCGGGCAATTTCAAGTCCGAAGTTTATGTTACCAGGTAAAACCGTCGGTTTCTTTGAAACAGCGGTAAGATGTGTCTGAGTTGAAAGTTCCGCAGGTAAATCTTCCGGTTCAATTTTGTCGCGTTTGTGGAACTGGGCATACATGACGGCACGTTCGACCACTGATTTGAGTTCACGGACATTCCCCGGCCAAGGATGCTTCATCAAAACATCGAGAGTTCCGGAAGACAATTCATCGATTTTCGCCCTTCCTTGTTTATGCAATAATGCTAAAAAGTGTTGCACGATCAAGGGGATATCAGAAGTCCGCTCCCGTAAAGGCGGAAGATGGATTTCGACATTTTTGATTCTGTAGAAAAAATCCTCGCGCATCCGCCCTTCTTTAATATCAATTTCCATGTTACGGTTGGTCGCCGTAATTATTTGGAGATCGACTTCGATTGTTTCCTTACTATTGCCGAGACGATTGAAGGATCGTTGATCCAGGAACCGTAACAATTTAAGCTGAATATCAACCGGCAAGTCGCCGATTTCATCGAGAAACAGAACACCGTTCCTTGCTTCTTCGATATAACCGATACGTCGCTTGTCGGCTCCGGTAAAGGCACCGACTTCGTGACCGAAAAGTTCGCTTTCGATCAGGGAATCACTCAAAGCAACCAAGGCAACCGGAATGAACGGATTTTGACGCCGGACACCTTGTTCGTGAATCGACCGGGCGACCAATTCCTTTCCTGTTCCCGTTTCGCCGCGAATCAAGACGGAGACATTGCCGTCCTCGGCTACCATTTGAATCGATTGTTTGACCAACCGTATCGCGGGTGAATTACCGATGATTGCCGTCGGATCAATCGTGTCAAGCCGTTGCTCCAATTCCTTAGAACGCTTGGTCAGTCTTCCTTTGTCGAGGGCCTTTTGCAGGCGTTCGATTATTTCGTCAATATCCGCCGGCTTGGAAATGAAATCGGACGCGCCTTGTTGCATACACTGGACAGCCGTTTCGACATGATCGCAAGCACTGAGCATGACAACCGGCAATCCAGGGGCAGCCGCAAGAAATTCACGAAGGAGTTCAACACCTTCCGTACCATCCCGACTTGTTGACAGGGAAATATCCAACAGTACGGCATCAGGCCGCTTTGTGAACTGTTTGCGGGCTTCCTTGACAGAATAGGCTTTGGCAACTCGGAAAACCCGGTCCAACTCACGTTCCAACGAAGCTACATAACCCACTTCATCGTCGATGATCAACACTTGGTCGAATATTGCGTCGGGCATGGATATAAGTTGTAATCTCTGTAGCGAAAAACGAACCAG
>JBEBTM010000265.1:0-6390 GCA_040393745.1 Thermogutta terrifontis
GCTCATCCCCATCGCGAAAAAAATCACAATCTCAAATATCAGCCCGCATGCGAACCGGAAAAATGACTGGTAGCCAACCCCGGTTTGAGGCCCCTGCATCATTCGGGCGTGTTTCAAAGCCACGAAGTCCATCCCGCGACAATATCCCCCTTTTTGTTCGTAAAGAACGACGAAAATATTGAAAAAAGGAGATTGAGAGAAAAATGTTCCGTTCCGTGGCATTCCCGGTTGAACGATTGCGTAAATTTACTGAGTCATCCAAAAGGGCACGCAACCGCCATCTGACCGGCGTTTCCAGCGAGGTGTCAAAGAAAAAACCTCACAAGCCACAGAGAATCTGCAAAGAACGACATCGGGAACGCCGCTCAAATTTCCATAATCATACGCAGCTTATCGAATTTGTCAATATCAAAAGAAAAAAAATCCCCTCGGGCGTCCTAAAAACGCCTGCCGCGTCAAACCCCCTTGGAAAAAGGAGGCATGTGTGTTAGAATATTGATAAAATGTTACGATTAAGTGCGATCGGTTAGCCGTTCCTTTGCACGTCAGCGCCGAAAGACGGTCGCCTGTAAAACATGGGCTTAGAAGATCATTTTGGAGAAGGAGTCGACCTGTGATTGTTGCCGCATCCACCACCTGTATACCGGACGCCCCGCTTCAAGAAATCTTTGATCGTCTTGCCGATCTTGAATACACGAACACGGAACTCGTTTTCGGGGAGCGGGGAACGATTAAACCGGACGAAATTATCCCGAAATTCGATGGGATCGTTCACCTTTGCCGAACTTCGCGGCGAATCACGCCCGTGTCCATCTTTTTCGATTTGGATCCGGCGACCCCGAATTATTTCGAGCTGTTCAACGCTACGTGCCAATTAGCCAAGTCGATCAAGGTTGTGGTCATGACGATTCGTGCCTCGATTCCCGGCACGCCGTTTAACGAAGAGGTCGAGCGTCTGCGCCGCCTGGTCCAAACAGGCACGAACAGCGGAGTCGTGCTGGGTCTGCTGACCGAAATCGGGCGCTTGACCGAGTCACCGGATACGGTCGGGAGTCTTTGCAAGAGCGTCAAGGGATTGGGCGTCACGTTGGACCCGAGCCATTACATTTTCAATCAGCCGAAATCGTTGGACCACGACGCCATTTTGCCCAACGTCTGTCACCTGCGCCTGCGGGATTCCAATGCCTCGCACTTCCAGGTTCGTATCGGCCAAGGCACGATCGAGTTTGGGCGTTTGATTATCCAACTGAACAAAATCGGCTATCAACGGGCTCTGTGCGTGGACCTTTCCCCCTTGGAAGACCTGGATCCCGCCGCCGAACTGCGTAAAATGCGATTGTTGCTGGAAAGTCATTTGTAAAAATAACGTCAAGAAATCCCCACTCTACAAAACCAGCCCCGCTCCGACACTTGGGGCCGATGGAAAATCCATGAGCACACACGACCCCTCTTACGGCAGCGGTCAGCCGCCTTATCCCGCGTACTACCAGCAACAGCCGCAGGCGTCCGGTTGTTCGACCCTTCTCTTCCGCGGTTTCATCGTCCTGTTGGTCATGTTCCTCGGCTTTCTCTTCATTGCGATGCTCACAGGCACCGTTGCGACGAGCCTGGACCGACTCGTCAACATGGAGGACAATATTATCGAACAACATGTCCGCGGCTCGCAGAAGGCGACGTCGAAAATCGCCGTGATCACGATCAGCGGCATGATCATGGAATCCGAGGACGGTTTCGTTTCGAAGCAAATTCGGCAGGCTATGACCGATAAAAGCGTCGTAGCCGTCGTACTCCGGGTCGATTCCCCCGGCGGAACCATGACAGGCAGCGATTATTATCATTACCTGCTTAAGAAACTGAAAGCGGAACGGAATGTTCCGGTGATCGTCAGCATGGGCTCCATGGCGGCCAGCGGCGGGTATTACGTTTCCATGGTCGGCGACGAAATCTTTGCCGAACCGACCACGATCACCGGCTCAATCGGGGTCATCGTTTCGCATTACAACGGAGCCGAACTGCTCAAAAAGATCGGTGTCGAGGCGGACCCGATCGTCAGTGGCCCGCACAAGACGATGGGCAGCTTTTCCAAGGAAATGACCGAAGAAGAACGGGTTCTCTGGCAGAATCTCGTCAACGACAATTTCGACCGCTTCAAAGAAATCATCCGCGAGGGTCGACCCGCCTTCGCGCAGAATCCGGATAAACTCGACGAATTGGCCACGGGCCGGGTTTTCATGGCGAAAGCCGCCCTGGAAAACAACCTGGTCGACAAAATCGGCTACCTCGACGATGCCATCGATGAAGCCTTGTTCCGAATCGGGCTTTCCGACGATGATTGCCGCACGGTGCGTTACAAGACGAAGTCCGGTCTTTCCGTACCGTTTCTCGCAACCGGTCCTTCGAAAACTCCGCTGGGTCTGGACGCCTTGTCGGACATCACCACGCCCCGGCTCTACGTGCTCTATCCATACGTTGTGCCCGTCGGAAAAGAATAGGACGTTTCACCCCTAAGTTCCGGCGGGATACCGCCTCCACTCGGGGCTTTATTGTGGCGTGGTTTTTCAGTCATCCGCGTCCATGCCGCTCGGTTGAACGACGAACAAAAAACGGGGAACATTCGTTCCCCGTTTTTGTTTCCCACCATCAAACCGTCGCTTAGTACAATCCTGATGTTCCGGGATAGGTCGTATTACCCATGTAGAGGTTGTAATAACCGCCGTAGTTCGCCGTGCTTTGCGGGGCCACCTGGGCTCCAAAATACCCGTACGGATAAGCATTCCGCGACGGCATTCGCATGGCCGTGTCCGCCGGCGTGTACGGCGACGTCCAGAACGACATGAGATCCTGGAACGGATCGTGCTGGGCATGACCGGCCCGGCGGGCTTCACGGCGTTCGGCCAGCCGCTGGAACAAACGGAAGCGACGCGGTTCGGCCTTCTGGTTGTTCATCATGGTCATGAGCTGCATCAGGTCGGCCATGGTGACACCGCGATTCATGTCGGCCTGCCCGCCCATGCCCACATTCATCATACCGGGCATCATCCCGTAGCCCATGGAATAGCCGTTCATCGGCATCGCTTGGTTCATTGTCATCATGCCGTAAGGCGTCATGTACATGCCGGAGAATTCGTAACCGTTCATAGCCGGCGTCATCATTCCGGACTGCATCCCGGGCTGAAAAAAGAGCGGCGGCATCATCATCGGCATCATGGCCTGTTGTGCGCACTGCGAATCGGTACCGACAGCCGGATTCTGCTGTTGCACGGCGGCCTGGTTGGCGTACATGGCGTAAGGATTGGCGTACTGGCCCTGCATCATGGCCGCCATGGGGTTCGCATGAATCGAAAGTGGCGTTTTCAATCCTTCGGATTGTTCGGCCTGTCCTTCTTCCGTGGTACCTTTGGCCGCGACATCACCGGCCTGGCCCGCTTGCTGCATTTGCATCATCTGTCGGGCATACTCGGCGGGCATCATGCCGTTTCCCATAATGACCATGTTGCCGGTCATCGGATTCATGCCGACGTTCATCATGCCCTGCATCTGACCGGGCATGGGACCTTGCTGGGCCTGCACCTGAGCGGCCATGGCAGCCATCATCGGATTCATCATCGGTGCCTGGTGCGGAATCTGCTGATATCCGACCACGCTCATTCCGTAGGGTGTCATGGCCATGACCGGTTGGATCTGCATCTGCATCTGCGGCGGCATTCCCATCATCCCCGACATCATCCCTTGTTGCGGCATCATCATACCCGGCTGCATCATGCCACCTTGCATCGGATACGACATCATCATGCTCGTCGTATCGGTCCCGGGCATCATTCCCGGCATCATCGGCTGCTGCATGGGCATTCCGCCGGGGGCGCCGGGCAGGAGCATCATACGCGGACTGTTGCCACACCGACAGCGCAGGACGCCACAGCGGCTATGGTCCGGTGGCATCGTCAGGAGCGTCATGCCGTTTGGCAGCGTGTACGCCTGTGGCATGCCCTGCTGCCCCGACTGGAAGGTGCTCATCGGTGGTTGCATCATTCCTCCCTGGGGGGCCATGCCACCGCCGGGATTGAAGCCCACCTGGGACATACAGCCTCGCGGGCCGGTTTGCGTGATGTAACCGCCGTGCGAAGCCCCACCCCATCCCATTGGAACCGAAGCAGCCTTGAAAATCGGTGAGGTGAACGACCAGGCCGCCGGTGGTTTCGCGGGTTTCTGGCAGAAAATACCTGTCTGCATAATGTCGTTTTCCCACAGCGACAGTGGCGTTGCCGGAACGATTTCCTCTTGACCGGAAGCCAACAGGATCGGGGCGGCCTCGGTATCGCCTTCAATGAAGTCCAATTTCTCAAGGTCCATGCCCAGTTGATCCAAGGTCGATTCTTCGTCGTTTTCGGGTTTCGCCTTCGGAAGCGGTATCGCCTGGGGAGGCGTGACGGGGTACACCGATTGGCCGACCGTCCTCATTTCCGTGTTGTTGGGCAGAACATAAGACGGGAAGGCCGTGTAGGTGGCAACGTAAGGCGAGGCGTTTCCGTATGCACCTGCCTGGCCCGGACCGCTTTGTAGCGAACTCGTGCTCTTTGCCACGGGATCGTATTGAATGGTTTCCGGTAAAACGACGTGCGGAACCATTTCGTGCTGGACGCTCGGAAGTTTCCGGGGCAGCTTTTCAGCGGCGTCCACAGATGTTCCGAAGGCGAATCCCAGAGCAATGAGTGCAACGACTCCGCGTGCCAGTTGTTTCCGAACTGTTTTCCGTTGTTTCTTTTTCATCTGACGTAGTCCTCAATAAATTGGCATTCTTGAAACCAAAAAGAACGAGAGCATCGTTCTCTTGTACATCAATCGTCATACCAATTATGCTTGAATTGCCAAAGAAGCCGGTTGTGACGTTTTTCTTGTTTTCCCGTTCCGATGCTGACGATTGGTCCGAATGGTTCGGCAGTTCCGGTTGTTTGGAAAAGTCTGTTTGTACGAATTAGAGCACTCGACCGGGTACGGCAAGATTTAACGATCAGACAGATTGTCGCAAAAGGCGCATAAAAAAACGCCGACAAAGGAACGGGCGCTTGGCTAGGCCACCCGCAACGCTCCAGCACCGACGCTTGGGATATTATTCGACCGGAGACGCTACCTCCGGAAATACTACACCGAATGGATCACATTCTTAACGACGCCCCAAATATTCATGTCGGCTTCGTCTGTGATCTTAATCGTCGCAAACTTCGAATTCTCCGGCTTCAGTTCGATCTTTTTGCCTTTGATCATCAGCCGCTTCACGGTAAATTCACCGTTGACCACGGCAACGACGACATCGCCGCTTTTCGCTTCCAAGCTTTTATCCACGATCAGCAGATCGTTGGAATAAATGCCGGCGCCGGTCATCGAATCGCCCGCGACGCGAACGAAAAACGTTGCGGCCGGGTTGGGGACCAGATGATTCACCAGATCGAACCGTTCGGCGGGGACATCCTCCGCCGGTGCCGGGTATCCCGCTTGGACACGAGTCGAATAAAGCGGATATTTTAAACCCTTACGGTCGATGAAACCCATCACCTGATTGATCATCGAAATCGGCAAGCGAACCGCTTTTGTCGGTTCTCCGAACTTTCCGGTACCTTTTGGACGTCCGGCACCTTTTCTTTTACCACCTCTGGGCACGTTCTAACTCCTTATAACAGGGTTGAAGTTTTCATGTTACCACAGGACGAATCTCCCTGGAAAGAAGAAATAAGCCCCGCGACAGGGAATTTAACCCACAATTCATAAAATGTATCGTTGGCAGTGGAGTTAATCAAGCAGAGCGGACATTTTTTTTAGAAAAACGGAAAAAATAATTTTTACATATAAGACAGTTAATTATGTCAAAAATAAGTAAAAACTAAAATCTTCCTTTCCGTTCCTTGAAATAACTCCTGTCAAGGGCATGATATGAACCTGGATTATGCATCCACTGAAGAAATTATTACAGAGAATTCAAAAGCTGCAAGTAGGAATTTTGTCCCAAAAGACATTATTCAAAAAAAAAACCGCCGATTATGAATCGGCGGCTGTTCTTTACGGCGACAATCAAACTGTCATATCTGCGGTTTTTTGTCGGCGGGGTCGGTTTCGGCACTTTTGCCTTGGGACGGCTCATCCGTGTCCAGAACTGCAGGGGACGTCTCCGGCTTGGCTACGGGCGTTGGTGACACAGGGCGATCCGTTACGGATAGGATGCGCTCACCGGGCAACAGCGTCGGCCCTGACGGGGTAGCCCGTGTTTCGACCACGGTCGACGTGGTTACGATCGGATTGATCGGAATCCGGTTTACGACGACGCGCTGCCGATCCACGGTGTAGGTGTACGGCACCCACTTTTCCGTGACAACCGGCTTTTTCACGGTCCGCGTGACC
>JBEBTM010000266.1:0-6377 GCA_040393745.1 Thermogutta terrifontis
AGGCAATCGTCGCCGGGCGAGACGGCCATGGCCCGGGCGAATTTCGGGCTCTGCGGACTGTAAACGGCCCCGTAATCGAATGCCGAGGTCTGGTTCGGATTCTCCAATGGCGTGGCGATAAAATCGCTTCGCCGGGAGTCGACGGCAATGGCTCCGACGGTCACGTCGACATCATCGGCGCCGATGCCGGTACTCGCGGGATAAACGTCGCCCCGATACTCCGGCGGTAAATATCGTTTGATAAATTCGACGCCGTGAAAGAAATCGGTTCGAGCCCGATTGAGCTCCTTGTACCGCTGCGAATCGCCTTCAGGCAGCACGAGATGGCCCTGGTAAATCCAAGTTCGGACCAATTGGTCGACCGTGAACCGGTTTTGCCGAAGCTGATCGCCGATGGTTTCAAACGCACCGAGCGACCGGGCATAAGCGCCGGTGGGTAGCGGGCCGGGACGATTGTCGCCGGTGAAAAGCCAGCGCACATCGTCCTGTTCGAGCACCACGGTCCGGCCGGGCAGGGGAGTTTCACGATAAAACGTCGAGCCGGTAATGGCCCAGATTTCCACGGCCAAAGCGCTGCCGTCGGCGGGCGCCTGAGGGATGAACGTTACGGCCCCGAGTCCCGAGGGCAGGATTTCGGCGGCAAGCTGCCGAACAAGCTCTCGTTTTGCAATGTCGGCCAGGAAAAACTGGGTCATCAGGACGCCATCGGTGAAATCGTCCTTGGAAAGCTCGGCCCGGCAGGATTCGAGAAGATCCCGAACCTGGCGCGGCCAATCGGCGACGACTTGTCCATGGCCTTGCGTGTCGTCGTCAGGTCGACTCAAAAAAGGTTCACGGGGAACCGCAACGAGAAAAAGCTGGCGACAGGATCCAAACGGCGTAACGGAGCGGGAAATGTTTCGTGGCATGGAATCATTAGGCGAAAATACGTTCCTCGCATCATGTGAACTAAACGATAAGGGATAAGGGTAACCCATTCGAGGCGAAAAATCAAGGCGCAAAAGGAAGCGACGGGTCGGCCCGTGCCTTCCCGTCGCTTATCCCGGTTCCCCCTTTCGAAACCAGTCCCGATTTACGGCATCCCATGGGAATGAGGGTATCTAGCTTTTGTTCGTATTTTCGGCATCTTCGGTTTCCACGGCGTCGCCGTCTTTGGGAGACGCTTCTTCGGCATCGGGATCGGGGATCACGCCGGCGGCGATTTTCGCGGCGAAGACTTCCTTGTACTTCGGCGGTTTATGCATGACCCGCTTGAATCGGGTCGCCTTGTCGGCGTCATCCTTGCTTAAAAGGGCGATGCGGACCGCCTCGTCGGCGATGGCGGTTTTGACCTGCAAATTACGACCAGCTACGGCCAGTTCGCAGCCGACCTGGGCGAGGTATGCCTGGTCTTTCAGGTATTTGGCTTTGGCCAGGCAATAATCGCAACGGCCGTTCGAACCGAGCAGTGAAAGTTCTTCGCCGTCCATGTTTTCGAGTTGCGTTCCCGCCGGGCAACAGGGGGAATCGACCGCGTTTTTGGAACCTTTCAAGAGCCTGGATCGGCAGAGTCCTTCGGACTGGAAGAGTTCCCAGATTTCCCCGCTCTCGGCCGCCTGAGCCGATGCGGCGTCATAAAGCTGTTGCAACAGGGCCAGGCGATCTTCGGCGGACTCCTCGGCGGCAACGGCGTTCCGGGCTCGGATCTGTTCCATAATGGCGTGGTTCAAAACGCGGCGGTATTCCCAGGACATCACCGCCGCCGGTTGGCCGCGCAAGAGATAGGGGAATCCATGCTCGTCATAACACCGCTGCGTGACATGGGCGACCGAACCGGCCGTACCCCGATACCAGCGCTGACGCTGGCTGGGACCGTCGATGTATTGATATTCATGGCCATAATCCGCAAGGTGCTTCGAACAACGGTTGCAATACGGCGCCCGGCAACTGCGCTGCTTATCTGTGCTTTCCTCTGCGAGAATCTGCTCCCGTTTGAGGGTCCAGGAGCCGGAGTGGATGCCCGCATGGAAATCGGGGCTGCCGACCGGGGCGCCCAGCGTCACGTCGACCGAACCGCCGAGAATAACCTGCGCCGAGACGGGAATCACCAAGAGCAGTGAGCCCGCGGCGAAGAGCAGGGCGGTCAACAAACGGTAAAAAAGACACGTTTTCATAATCTTCTCCTGATAAGAATCGGTCATTGGAGAGTGTCATCGGGGAGAGAAACGGGAATTCTCCATCAGCGGTAGTATAGTTCACTTTAGACGGAAAGCAAAAAATCCGGCAAAGTTTTCCATGAAAACGCGAGACTGGGGGGATTTTTCCAAAAAAAGGTAATAATTCGTCTCCGGAATCTTGCAATTTCAGGGCGAAGGTGACCATAATGGGGCGTTCCGTGGTTTCTCCCTTTGCATCATCACTTAGAAACGAGCTTCAACGACAATGGATGCCATTCTTCTTTTTGCACAACAGATTTCATTGCCGCAAATCCTGATCGCCGCCGGTTTGATCGCCGGGACTCTTTTGCTGATCAGCCTGGGCCTTGCTTTTTTCTTCTGGGGCCAGCTTTGGTTCCAGGCGGTCATGTCCAAGGCCCACGTGAGCATGGCGAGCCTGATCAGTATGTTCCTGCTGAAAATCCGGTCCCGGGTCATTGTCCAGGCCCGGATCATGGCCAAGCAGGCAGGGTTGCCCTCGACGGGGCCCGCGGCCATCACAACCCGTCGGCTCGTGGCCCATTACCTGGCCGGGGGGAACGTGCCGAACGTCATTAAAGCGCTCATTGCGGCTCACCGGGCTTCGTTGGACCTGAACTTCGATCAAGCGGCCGCGATCGACCTGGCCGGGCGCGATGTGCTTGAAGCCGTGAAAACCTGCGTCGAACCGAAGGTGATCGTCTGTCCCGACCCGAGAAAGTCGGGCAAATCGACGCTCAGTGCCATTGCGAAAAACGGCGTGGAACTTTGCGTGCGTGCCCAAGTGACGGTCCGGACGAACTTGGAGCGGCTTATCGGCGGGGCGACCGAGGAGACGATCATCGCCCGCGTCGGCGAGGGGATTATTACGGCCATCGGGTCGTCGGACACGCACTTCGAGGTCATGGAGAACCCGGACAGCATTTCAAAGGCGGTCGTCGCACGCGGTCTGGACTCGCAAACGGCGTTTCGGATCGTTTCCATTGACATCGCGGACATTGATGTGGGCCAGAACATCGGTGCCCGGCTCCAGGCGGACCAAGCGGAAGCGGATACCCGGGTGGCCCGAGCGAAGGCGGAAGAACGCCGGGCGCAGGCGATGGCCCAGGAACAGGAAATGAAGGCGAGAGTCGCGGAGAACCGATCCCGAGTCGTTCTGGCTGAGGCCACGGTACCCAAATCACTTGCCGAAGCATTCCGTCGAGGCGGGAGCCTGTGAGCGGAAATGGAAAATTAGACCTGTTCGGAAACTGGCACTGAACGCCCTTCTCGTGCAGACGGAAATCTGGGCGAGTGATTTTCAAATTCGATCGCACGGCCTCAACTGAATGCAGTGCAAGAGGTTAGAAAGATTAATTTCCGGATTCCCCCCTGCGTGAAAACGGCGGCTTTTCTTCGTTCAGAGCCTGCAAGTCGCGTATTTTGTTGCCCCCTTTTTGGAGAAAACCATGAAGAAAATTGTCCCGCTGTTGGCCTACCTGTTCCTGGCCATTCTCCCTGTGTCGCTTTTCGCCGGTGTCGCGCCGCTGAACGTCAAAGACTTCGGAGCCAAAGGCGATGGTCAGGCCGACGACACGGCCGCGTTCCAAAAAGCGCTGGATGAGGCGGCTGTCTCGGAATCGCAAACCGTTTTCGCGCCCCGGGGCCATTATCGTTTCGAAGGTCCCCTGAACGTACCGACGGGCGTGACGCTCAAGGGCGTATGGGAATCGGTTCCGGCTCACAACGGGCTACGGGACCGCGGACTCCCCAAGCCGACGGACGATGGAACGACCTTCCTCGTCATTGCCGGGGCGGGCAAGCCGGACGATCCCGCTTTTTTAACCTTGAACACAAACAGCACGTTCAAAGGCGTTTGCGTCTATTATCCCGAACAAAAAGACGACGACGCACCAGTCGAATATCCTTGGACGATTGCCATGCGGGGCAAGAATCCGGCCGTGTTGGAATGCGAACTTTTGAATCCGTACCGGGGCATCGACGCCACGCACAACGAACGGCATTTGATCCGCAACGTCAGCGGTCAGCCGCTCCGACTGGGTATTTACGTCGACGCCATTTTCGACATCGGTCGGATCGAGAACGTCCATTTCAATCCGTGGTGGAGTATGAAACCGAAATTGCTCCAGTGGCAGATGGAAAACGGTGAAGCGTTCGTCTTCGGCCGGACCGATTGGCAGTACGTCCACAACACGTTTTGCTTCGGATACAACGTGGGCTACCGTTTCATCGAAACGGAGCGTGGTGCCTGCAACGGCAACTTTCTCGGCATCGGCGCGGACGATTGCCACACGGCCGTGGTTGTCGACCAATGTGCCCCGATGGGTCTGCTGATCACCAACGGCGAATTCGTTTCCTTTCACGGACCGGACCCGACGATGGTTCGGGTCGGCGAAAAGAATCGCGGCTCGGTTCGGTTTTCGAACTGCGCTTTCTGGGGTCCCTGCCGACAGATCGCCGTTTCGGACGGAACCGGTACGCTCGGGCTCGGCGATTGCACCTTCGTCCAGTGGGGCTTCAAAGACCGCGAAATCGAAGCAGGGGAGGGCGAGCGTCGCCACCGGGTCCAGAAGGACCGCATTGAAACCGCCGCAATCCAGGTTCTGGGCGGCAATTTGATCGTCCGGGGTTGCGAATTTCAAGATGACATGCCGCAAATCCTGATCGGTGAAAAAGTGAAAAAGGCCGTGGTCACAGGTAACCTGATCCGGGGCCTGGAACGCATCGAAAACCGTGCCGGCGCGAAACCGGGCATCGTCATCCGGGACAACGCCCCCGATACCGAGCCCGGCGTCAGCCCGGGTTTTCGTGGTGCCCTGGGTTCCCGCGAGGGTGGCGAAACGATGCAGCCGTAGCCTCGTAAAAACGCCCCCATCCGCCTGCATCAGAGCACGAAGCGTCAGTGAGTGCCGTCCATCTGTAGCGTCCGACCCTCACCAATGGTGGATTTAGTTTGGTATTCCCATCATTCCCGCGTAGATGGGAATACCAAACTTTTCCATGGAATGCCACGGCGAAACAACCACTCGCCGGCGTTCCGTGTTCTGGTGCCTACGCTGGGCAAGTATCTCGCCAGGCGAGGTATAGATCGCCCCGGTTCCGGTGCTTTCGGCCTTGTGCCAAACTGGACGAAGTATTTCGCCTGACGATGCACATATTGAATAACGCTTGATTTATGAAAAAGGCTACGAAGAAAAAAACCGGAAGATTGGCTAAGTCCGCCGGGTTTTCGTTTATGACCTCGGATCTCATCCGGGGACACACGGAGACCATCATCCTCGCCAACCTGCTCCGGGGCGACACTTACGGCTACGAAATCAATAAACGCATCCAAGCCCTGACAGGCAATCTTTACGAGCTTAAAGAGGCCACGCTTTATTCGGCCTTCAAGCGTCTGGAAACCGCGGGGCTCATTAAATCCTATTGGGGCGACCAGGAATCCGGGGCCAGGCGGCGTTACTATTCGATCACCGACGAGGGCCGGAGCGTCTACTGGCAGAGTAAAGTCGACTGGGAAAAAGCCAAAATGCTCATCGACGGCCTCATCCACGAATTCGCCGTCCCCGGTCCCGCTCCGGTATCCTAGACGTTGGCGTGTGTGGGCTCTATAATCAAGCTTTGCATTTCACCTTTTTACAATCATTCTCCTGAGACCGCACAACCGACAATACGTCGACCTGCGCCCGAGCAGCGACCAGAGGCATTGCATGGGCGCCTCGCCCGGCTCCGTACTCATTTCCGCCGGCAAAACGACCGTTCTCTGTACCGCGAGCGTGACCGAGGAACTTCCGCCGTGGATGAAACGTGGCGCAACGCCCGACTCAACCAAAGGTTGGCTCACCGCCGAGTACCGCATGCTGCCCGGCAGCACGAATCCCCGATCGCCACGGAGCGATCGTCCCGACGGTCGGGCCACGGAAATTCAGCGGCTCATCGGTCGGTCTCTGCGGGCTGTGGTCGATCTCGAAAAGCTGGGCCAGCGAACGATTCACCTCGACTGTGACGTTCTCCAGGCCGATGGCGGTACACGGACGCTGAGCATTACAGGCGCTTACGTCGCTTTGCTTGACGCCGTGGAATCGATTCGTAACAAATTGCCGAATCCTGCCGAATCGCCCATTCGGGACAGCGTTGCCGCCGTGAGTGTGGGCATCGTAGGCGGCGTTGCCATGCTTGATCTGCCGTACATTGAAGACGTGGCTG